>JAPVVG010000105.1 GCA_028571455.1 Desulfobacteraceae bacterium
AAGCCGCAACCGGAGCGCGGCGATACGCATCCCGATGTACTCTGCGGCGCCAAAGGCAAAACGGCTTGAATTCAGAACCCCTGATCCATCCTGTAACGGTTACCTGGCCTTTTCAGCAATTCTAATGGCTGTATTAGACGGAATCGAAAACAGGATAGACCCTGGAGAACCGCTGGACAAAGACATATACAGTCTTCCACCGGAAGAGCTTGCCAACGTTCCGTCAGCGCCGGGTTCCCTGGAAGAGGCGCTGGCAGCCTTAAAAGAAGATCACGCCTTCCTGCTAAAAGGGGATGTGTTTACTCAGGATGTTATTGATACGTGGATTGAATATAAAACTGAGAACGAAGTAAATCCTATTAAAGTGCGGCCGCATCCGCATGAGTTCTTCCTGTACTATGATATTTAGAGGAAACGGCCCGTAAATCTAAATGGGCTACTTCCTCATCCTTGAACTGCAACAGCGAGCGCATTCTCTACAGCTTGCTGCGGGGTTAGCGAGCGAATCAAAAAATTGACGGAATTCCTTACAGTCGAAGATTCTCCGCAGCTTGCTGCGGGGTTCTTCAATTGGTGGCGGAACTCAAGATAAGAAGGAAAAAATATTTTATAAAGGAAACTTTTATGTGTGGCATAGCAGGATGTTTTGGCGCCAAAGATGAGAAAACAATAAACCGAATGCTGGATGCTCTTGGGCATCGCGGACCTAATGATAGAGGCATTTACAGTAATGGGAATGCTGTCTTAGGCCAAACCCGTCTATCCATCGTAGATGTGGCCTATGGGCATCAACCAATCCTGGCTGACTCAGGGAGCAAGGGTATTATCTGCAACGGTGAAATATATAACTTTCGCAAAATTCGAGACAGGCTTTCACACTGGTACAACTTCAAGACAAGGTCTGACTCTGAAGTAATTCTGCATTTATACCAGGATAAGGGCACTGATTGCGTCAAGGAACTTGATGGAATGTTTGCTTTCGCGATTTTTGATGGCGATGATTTCATGCTGGCACGCGACCCGATTGGTATCAAACCACTATATTACAGTTATTATAAAAATAAATTATATTTCAGTTCAGAGCTTGGCGCGATGACTCTTGCAGAAGTTGATGAAGTCCATGAATTCCCAGCAGGACACTACTACACTCCCGGGGAAGGGTTCGTTAAATATTATCAACTCCCTGAGATCAGGGACAATCTCCTTACAGGTATTGATGAAAATAGTTATTTGATACGAAATACTTTTATTAATGCTGTTAAGAAAAGGCTGCTATCGGATCCGGAGATTCCAGTGGGTTCTTTCTGCAGCGGCGGACTTGATAGCAGTCTTGTCGCTGCCATAGCAGCCGAAGAGATTCCGAACCTTCATACCTTTGTAGTTGGTATGAAAGATGAAAATGGAGATCTGTGCGACGATATTAAAGCCGCCCGTATTGCTGCCAAACATATTGGCTCCACGCATCATGAGCTTATTTTTACTGAAAAAGAATATTACGAGGCTTTACCTATAGTTATCAAGAAACTGGAAAGTTACGATCCTTCCCTGGTACGGTGCGCTGTTCCCTGCTATTTTACCTGCAAACTTGCAGCAGATTATGTAACTGTTGTGCTCACCGGTGAGGGTGCTGACGAGCTTTTCACCGGCTATCACTATATGAAACACTTTCCGTTTGACAAGCTCAACATGGAGGCTAGAAGATGCATCGGCAATCTTCACAATATCAATTTACAGAGAGCTGACCGTATGGGCATGTTTTTTAGCCTTGAGCTTAGCGTGAGTTTACGAATTATCAAAAGTCAACTCTATAACCATTTGTTTTACAAGGAATATTGAGCTGTCAATTGTCCTCCCTAACTTGACAAATATTGTTCCATTCTAAATAAATCGAAAAGCCGTTGCTGAACTTC
>JAPVVG010000106.1 GCA_028571455.1 Desulfobacteraceae bacterium
GGGTATTTATTACAACAGAATGATATGGAATTTATGGAAGGCAAAGCGCCCATATATGGATCGGATAAATTTCATGTTTGGGTCTTACAATGCCGGCAAGGGAAATATTATTAAAGCCCAAAAAATAGCAAAGAATAAGGGGCTTAATCCCAACATGTGGGAATCTATTGAATCTACTTTGCCTGATGTTACAGGCAAAAACAGTAAAGAAACCATCGGTTACGTTAATAAAATCGGTAAAATAAAGGGGGTGTTAAGGTAATGGAAATCTCGATTACATTACTGAACCTTGGTTATGCAATAGCCGGAGTTTTACTGACCCTGGCGTTTATGATGATAGGTTATAAAATGTTTGACAGGATGACCCCGTTTAATACATCAAAACAGTTAGCAGAGAAGAATGTTGCAGTGGGAATCGTAGTTGGTTCAATATTTGTCGGCCTTGGAATTGCCGTTGGCCTGGTCATCGGCATGGCTCTGAACTAATCTTCCTCATTTATCACATCTTGGTAATGAGCATTGGAGCAACCAGACCGCAAACAGCTTGGTCTCAAACGCGGGAGGTGAAGTAAATGAGTAGTTGGATCGAAGTCGGCAAGACCGGTGAGCTTGTCAAAGGAACCATGAAAGAAGTCCTGATCAAAGGGCAAGAAATACTTCTGGTCAGGGTCGGCGACAATTACTACTCTTCCGACAACCGCTGCCCACACATGGGAGGAAAGCTATCACAGGGCCAGCTTGATGGCGCCGTGGTGACCTGCCCGAGACATGGCTCTCAATTTGATGTTACTGATGGAAAGGTAGTTCGGTGGCTAAAGGGAACAGGGTTCTTCACAACCCTGGGGAAAATGCTCAAATCACAAAGGCCAATTCGCACCTACCCTGTCAAGCTGAAAGACGACCGGATCATGGTGCAGATCCCGGACAAAGCTTTCTTCGAGCTCTTGTCCCGAAAGATGTTTGGTTGCATTTTCCCCTTGGGAAGGGGTCAACTCACCGATTATTTCCTCTCAGTGCATTCCTTGAAGCTCTATCCACAAGTGTAAAAAGCCTGTCAATATCATCTTTTTGTTTCGATAACTGATGTCCACGCACTTTAACAAATTCACAATCCAACTGATCGATCATTCTATAAAACTCCTGATACAGCTCATAATTATTGAGGCGCTTATTTTTCTTTGAAAAATAATCATTTTTCTCCAACCGATCACGTCTTGCCTGTAAACCCATGATGTTTTGAGAATCAGTATACACAGTCACCTTACTACCCAATGCTTGAATATCGCTTAGCGCCCATAATAAAGTCTGCAATTCCAGCTTCGCTGAAGACGTATGCTCAAATCGCCTCACTTTCACGCGCGCCCTCAACGAATCCACCGGAAGTCCACGTTCAGACACAGATAGGTGAGCCCCATATCCAATATTTGAATGAGTATTCACACTTCCATCCGTAAATAGGATCAGTTCATCCATAACGAGAACATCTGCAATATCGAAATCTCCTTCATGTCGACAATTACGTCATTTCATATTCGCGATTTTTTAACCGTTTGTCAATTCTGTATACGATTTCAGTTTGACTGACCGTTGTCTGCTGTCTAATCGGTTTTTCCTTGTCCGATTTTATGCGAATTTTGACTATCACGAATAACTAATAAATACCTGAAAAAAGGATTTGCTTTCACTTCAAAAAATGATAGGGTGCCGACTTCTATGCCGCAGGATCTGTTCCTGTGGTTTTTTTTATTTAATGAAAAGGAAACAAAATAATGATTTTCGCAACCAACGTTACCCTCGCCTACGGCAAGAGGGTGCTGTTCAAAGACGTCAACATAAAGTTTACACCGGGCAACTGCTACGGACTCATCGGCGCCAACGGCGCAGGGAAGTCCACATTCCTGAAAATTCTTGCTGGGGATATCGAAACGGACTCGGGAAGCGTCTCCGTGGAATCCGGTAAGCGAATCGCGGTTTTAAGACAGGACCACTTTGCCTTTGACGAGAAGACGGTTTTAAACACTGTAATCATGGGCCATGAAAAGCTGTACAGAATTATGACGAAAAGGGATGCTCTTTATGCAAAGCCCGATTTTTCCGAAAAGGACGGAATCAGGGCAGGTGAGCTTGAGCTCAAATTTGCGGAGATGAACGGCTATGAGGCAGAGTCAGAAGCGGCGGTTCTCTTAAACAGTCTGGGCATTACCGAAGAGATGCACCCGAAAAAGATGAAGGAACTCGAGGGCGGGGAAAAGGTGCGAGTGCTCCTTGCCCAGTCCCTGTTTGGAAACCCGGACGTCCTGCTCCTGGACGAGCCTACCAACAACCTGGACATCAAGTCCATTGCCTGGCTTGAGGAGTTTCTCTACAGGTTCCAGAACACGGTAATCGTGGTATCACACGACCGTCATTTCATGAACCAGGTGTGCACCCACATTGCAGACATTGATTTCGGTAAAATCTCGGTGTACATGGGGAACTACGATTTCTGGTACCAGGCCAGCCAGCTGAACCTGAGACAGAAACAGACGGAAAACAAGAAAATAACTGACCGGGCCAATGAACTAAAGGCTTTTATCCGGCGGTTCAGTTCCAACGCCTCCAAATCGAAGCAGGCCACCTCCCGAAAGAAACTCTTAGAGAAACTCACTATTGAGGACATGCCGGCGTCGTCAAGAAAATATCCGTTTATTTGCTTCAAGCCGGAACGCCCCTGTGGTAAAGTGATCCTGGAAGTGGATGGTCTCACCAAGACCATCGATGGTGAAAAGGTACTGGACAACGTGACTTTTACTGTGAATGGCGGGGATAAGATCGCCTTTATGGGCGGAAACAGCCTGGCCAAGACCACCCTCTTCCAAATCCTGGCCGGGGAAATGGAACCGGACAGCGGTACTTTCTGTTGGGGCGTCACCATTACCCACTCCTATTTTCCCAAGGAAAACCGCGCCTATTTCAACGACGACCGGAACCTTATCGAGTGGCTCCTGCAGTTCGCTCCCCCCACAGAGGGAGAGAGCTTTGCCCGGACCTTCCTGGGACGCATGCTCTTTTCCGGGGATGAGGCCATTAAAAAGATCGGCGTGCTCTCCGGTGGGGAAAAGGTTCGCTGCATGCTCTCAAGGATGATGCTTTCCGAATCCAATGTCCTGATGCTGGATGAACCCACCAACCACCTCGACCTGGAATCGATCACGTCATTAAATAAGAGCCTGCTCAACTTCCAGGATGTGATTTTTTTTACCTCCCATGACCACGAGTTCGTGAATACCGTGGCAAATCGGATTATCGAAATCACCCCCGGCGGCGTCATCGATCGGCTCATGACTTTCGACGAGTATATTGAAAGCACGGAAGTTTCGGTAATCAGGGAAGCCATGGTCCGGAAGGCCGCTTAAGCAACCGGTTTCCTGTTCAACAATAGATTATCACCATCGCAAAAACAGGAGAAGCCAACCTCAGTTGTTTTTTTCCAATCTATCCGAGCACTACATAAAAAATATAATATTATCAATATGCTAAGGCGATAACTGATTTACAAATGGACGTCACGCAAGTTCCCCCTGGATAGAGTCGGCCATTAAGAGTTCTTTAAATGAAACAAGTTCTTTTGGATCGAGTTTATCAGCCATACAGATTATTCCTTTTATATTTAATACCATATTTCTCAAAAATTACAACTTTTCAAAGATATTGGCAAATTAATCTGAAAGGAAGCTGGAGTGCAAAGCTATAACGTGTTTTTGCTTTGTGGTATAGGAGATAGTAGAGGAAGATAATACAGATGCCAATGCCACAGATTACATATCAATATCGCAACCGTCTGTGAATAAGGATAGATGTTTGATAGATAGCAGATATCTGTAACGGCTTAGCTAACAGGTGCGCGTGTAACGCGCATCCTTGTTAAGTTCGTTATGAGTCGAATTAACCACTATTCTTTAGATAAATGAATTTTTAGTATTTATATTTAGAACAGTCTAATTCGTTAATAACATCAACTATAAACGGCTTCGTTTGATCGGCATTAAAACAAACTTGATAGCAATTATTTCTGCTCAGATTAATACTACAGTATGCAAAGTCTAAATCTTTAAAACACTTATCATCTGGATCAATAATCTCATACCGATACTCGTTAGTCTTTGCTTTATTAATATACTTCCGAGACACGATTCTTATTTTTGTTTCTTGACCCAATATCGGGACACAACCTCTTTTAGTTTTTCGGTCTGACCATTTACTTGTGGTTTCACTTAATGAAAGGGGTTTGTTAACTGGTGTAGAGGCTGATTCTCTCGCAAGTTTATCGGCAGCACGATTATGTATATTGCTTTTATGCGCTTTTACCCAGTCTATATCTACTCGGATAGCACATTTCTTAATTTGCTTTCTTAACTTTTTCCATAGATCAATATTGGCAACGGGCATATTATTTGATCCAAGCCATCTTCTATTTGGCCAAATATTCATAGCCTTAAAATAATTATTTACCACATAGTTAGAATCTGAAAAGATAAGAATTCTTTTAAAGCGTTTCATATCACAGAACATTCTGTTTGCCTCACAAATGGCTACAATACATGCTTGAATTTCCATTTCATCAATAGTCGCAGATTGCCATCCAGGTGGAGCGTAATCTTCAGTTTCTTTGTCTCCTGATTCATTTACCCACACAAAGTGAACACCGACTCCTGCAGCCCTTTTCTTATTCGGGAAAGATGACCCATCTGTAAAAATATTTAGGGCCTCTTCATCTATAATTCCAAGTCCTGTTCCCAATTATTAATACTCTCTATTATATTTCCGTGTTTTATAAATATTTGAAGACTCATAACGCCCGCTATCACCAGTGGGCAGGGTAAACGGGTCTTTGTAAATGGCAATTAAACACAAAACATGATAAAAACTTTAAACGCCACGACCCTGCCCATCTGGTGCATGGCGTTGTTCGACTATTTATATTTTTAGCTGAATAGTCGTGAAAAAAATTCTGAAGATTACATTGGAAGTATAACTATATTAAGGATTTCTTATATCTGTTCAAAAACGATTTTATCATTTAATACTATTGCCTTTTTCCCAATGTTATTTTTGATATTGTCAGCAAGTCCTAATTCGGAAAATTTTGATAAGACCTTTCTGTCGTCCCATAGGCTTCTTCCGATGATTATTCTGGAAACTAAAGTATAGTTATCAATTATTTCAAAGAGATAAGGTGCATATACGCTTTGAGAAATTGGCTTTGTAATAATTTCGCATTTGGGAAAATCGCGAGCAAAATAAGTTTTAATTTCAATAACTTTGTTTTCATCTGACATGGCTTTTTCCTCTATTTAACTTTTTTCAGTCGAACGTATTGTATTAAGCAGAAAAAAATCTGTATATTAACGCTATATATTTTCTTTATAATATCGTATTGCTGTATTTAATACAGTTTTAAGAGGGATGTAATAGGCTATTTATTGGATGCTCCTTCGTTTATAAGTTTGTATCGTCAAGAATAGAACAGCTAAATCTTTTTTTAATTCATAGTTTCGGGTTCCGGGCCTGTAAAGCAAAAAGCCCCATCCTTCATATCACCGAAGAAATGGGGCTTTATTTTTTTGTAATCCAATGATTGGTCACCTGATCCTCCTGTTTGAGGTTGAAGAACCCTATAGCCCCGTATAAGCGGGATCTTCGCTTCCGCTTCGACAATCTACAGGGAATCTTCGACCGTAAGGAAGCTAGCCGTTTTTAGATTCGCTCGCTAACCCCGCAGCCCCGTATAAGCGGGATCTTCGCTTACGCTTCGACAAGCTGTGGGGAATGCGCTCGCTATTGCAGTTCAAAAAACAGACCTAAATAAATCTAAGTCACTATATATTAAGTGAATATACAAGTCAATTTAATTTGTTATCTTTTCAATGAGTTATCACTATTGTTCAGCCAATCCATTAATATACAATGGCTAACTTGAGCTGCGAGAGTGTCTTTTTTTTGCCCGTTGGGGGTGTGGTTTTTCTCCCTGGAAGGCAGGGAAGACTTTCTTTCTGCGGCGAGTCATGCGCTTTTTCTTTGAAAAGACCGGTTTAGGCATGGTGAGCCATTCTTCCTCCGGCTCGATGCAATCCAGCTTGCGGTCAATGAACTTCTCGATGGCGGGAATGTAGAAGGAATCATCCTCATCAGCGAAGCTGACCGAAGTGCCGGTAGCGCCGGCCCGGCCGGTTCGTCCGATCCGGTGCACGTAATCTTCAGGATCATGCGGCAGCGTGAAATTGATAACATGATCCATGCCTTCGATGTGAATGCCGCGTCCGGCTACATCCGTTGCGACCAGTACCCGGATCTTTCCGGCTTTGAATTCGTCAAGGCGTTGAATCCGCTTTTTCTGTGGAACATCACCGGAAAGCATGGAGCAGTTTACTCCGTGGCGGGTCAGCATCTCCGATAGACGTATCACCTCGTCGCGCCTGTTGCAGAAAACCAGAACCCGTTCAATGTCCTGTTTGTCGATGATGTTAAAAAGGAGTGCAAATTTTTCGCTGGATGTCACGATGTAAACGATCTGTTCCACAGTTTCCACAGCGACCTGTTCCGGTTCGATCTCTATGGTTACGGAATTGCTGGTCCATTGAGAGGCGAGACGGGTAATCTGCCCGGTAAGCGTTGCGCTGAAAAGCATCGTCTGGCGCTTGTGTTTTCCCGGCGTGCTGTTGATGATCTTTCGGACATCCGGGATAAAACCCATATCGAGCATCCTGTCAGCCTCGTCGATGATTAGTACCTCGGTCTTGTTAAGGGTAATGTCGCGGTTGCGCTGAAAATCGAGCAGCCTGCCGGGCGTTGCCACAATGATATCCACCGGACCGGCGCCCAGCTCCTTTTTTTGCTTTACATAATCCATACCACCAAACACGGATACTATTTTCAGACCACAGTACTTGGAAAGCCGGCGAGCTTCATCGGAGATCTGGAGCACCAGCTCCCGGGTAGGGGCAAGGATCAATATTCGGGGTGTGCCTGGTTTTTGTTTTATCTGGAGGGGATTTTTCAGTATCCGGTTGATTACAGTAATCAGAAATGCGGCAGTTTTTCCAGTACCGGTTTGAGCCCTGCCGCTGGCATCTTTGCCGGACAGGGTGCTGGGAAAAATTTCAGCCTGTATAGGTGTACAGTACTCGAAGCCCAGGTCGAATATGGAATGAAGCAGAGGGTTGGGAAGATCGAAATCGTGAAATCGGATCCTGCCTTCTACCGGTGGAACCTTGAACTGTGAAACGTCCCACCTGTCATCCACTGCAGAACCAACGGATGCTGCCGGCGCATCCTCGCTCCGGCGGTTTTTCTTCACTTTTTTCCAGGGGGACAGCCTGTGAAATGAACGGCTTTCCCGATCAGGACGCAACAACCCGGACTTTGGTTTAGCGGTGGATTTGTTCCCTTTCGGGAGTTTCTTTTTCATCAGGGCTTATATACCACACAACATCAATCATGGTAAACAGTTAATAAGAACGATGCGGTACATCAATTTATAAGGGAGAAATATATAACACAGTAAACTATTAAACTTGATTCATGCGGGGGATATGTTATTCGAATTGCATGCCGAGAAAATCTCGAATAGAGATAAACTCGTAAAAAAGGTTGCAATCGGAAAAAACAACTTATCTTTTAGAGCATTCCTTCGAGACACGGAGATGCCAAAAAGGTAAAAAATAAAAGGAGATAAAAATAATGACTGACTATTTTGATGTTACTCTTTACAGTGGCGGGCATAAGGGAGCCGAGACCGAGTTCGGAAAGCTTGCAGAGCTGGGGCATTCAGGAGGTTAACTTTTCGTTCGAGGGACACAATATCGAACGTACCAGAGGTGTCCGGGTGCTGAGCCCGGAAGAACTTGACAAGGGGAATGTCAGCATGGAAATAGTCTCTGCCCGCATGGGACGGAATTA
>JAPVVG010000107.1 GCA_028571455.1 Desulfobacteraceae bacterium
AAAGATAGCTGAAAGATTTAATGCCTAAAAAACAGTATTTTGGTAATGTTGTGGGCCTTATGGGACGGGCCTTGAAATATTGATTACTTAAACGTCCCAGTACTCGCTCAAGATTTAATCGACATATCAATTTATCAAGGATGTCCCGAAACTCGCCAAGGAGCGTCCCGAAACTCGCGCCCGAAAAATATCAAGAGTGGGTGACCCCTTTTTTTTCGTAATGTATATTAATCTGCGATAGCCTTTTCAACCAGTTTCATAAGCTCGTTTACAGGTATTCTTCGTTTTGTCTTGGCAATAAATCCTGTTTTGTGAGCAAATTTTATTTTCTCATCGCCTTCCAGTTTAGAAAAATCTACGCCCATAGCCTCGTTTAGCCTTGCCAGTCGCCAGCCTTCACCACGACCGTCATAGGTAACCGAAATTTCAGCAGGTGGATCCATCCGGCTGCTGTACCGTTGTAAACCGGTTGAATCATTCGTCAGGCCAATCAGTACTGTTTTGTTTTTTACGATACATTTTTCGGAATTTGTCCAGAATTCAAACTGTGAAGAGAGGGACCTGGCACCCTTAATTACGTTTTGTCCGAATGAGCGCATCAGGGGGTAAATCTCACTGGGATTTTGTTCAAACAGTTCAAGAAACCAGACTTCAATCGGGTTGATAAAGGGCAAGAGGTTTTCAACACCCAGCTCATCAGCAATTTTAAAGGGGCCGAAACGATCAAATTTATCCTTGAATTCCCACCAGGGTGTAATTCTGAGTGTGGCCGTAAGGCCTAAATGGTCAGCAACTAGCATAAAGCTTGCGGGGGTGTCAGTACTTTGATGATGATCAAAATTTTTCAAGTCGGGTTCAAGCTTCTTGCCCACATCAATCACCCAGATTTCGGGATTTGCCAGTTCCTCTTCTGTGGGGTGTCGGCGTTCTATCGTATAAATGACGTCATTATTGATGGCTAATACAAGGGATATAGCAAAAAAATCATCAAAATGTGCTGTGCCCGGATGTGTAATAATTAGATTGTTCACTTCAAAAGCTCCATTTTAGAAATCCTGTTCTCAACTGATTGAAATAGGGCATGCTCTCTTTGGACAAGTTTCGGGGACATCCATGGTAAGTATTGTCAAGAAAAAGGCTGCGTTCGACGACGGATCTCTACCATGGATTGCGCCGAAAAAAGCAAGTTTCCATCTGTTTAATCCATCTTTTTTTGTAACCAGGTTAATGTTTCCGGGAAAGTCTTGAATGTTACTTCCGTTCCTGTTTCATCGTAGGATTCATTTATGATGCCGGCTTTGGTTCTTAACTGTCCTAAAAGGTGTCCTTTGTCGTACGGGATCACCATCGTAGTTTCGATCATATTCGATTCGAAATACTGAAGAATTTTCTTTCGTAGAAATGCAACATCCTCGGGGTTGTGCGCAGAGATGAAGATTCCATCGGGAAATTCACGATGTAGCTCTTCCAGCTCCTCAGTTGTGAGTTTATCAATTTTGTTCAGGATTAGCCGGCTTGGAATTTCTTCACCACCGATCTCTTTCAGGACCGATTGCGTCACAACCAATTGAGATCGGAAAGCCGGATCGGAGACATCGACCGTAAACAAAAGTAACGAAGCGGCAAGCGCCTCATCAAGAGTAGATTGGAAAGATGCAACTAAATCGTGAGGTAGTTTCTTGATAAATCCGACGGTGTCGGAGACGAGTACTGGAGGAAAAGCCTTTGGGTGCAAAGATTTCACACGAGTATCAAGCGTTGCAAATAATTTATCCTCTACCAATACATCGCTACCGGTCAGTTTTCGCATCAGCGACGATTTGCCGGCATTGGTATAACCTATCAGAGAGACCTGGCAATTTTCTTTCCTGCGGCTGCGCCGTCTATTTTGCTCGTCGCGAATTCCAACAAGGAGTGACTTTAACTCGGATATGCGGTCTCTAATACGACGTTTGTCGAGTTCGTGAGAAGTCTCTCCTGCTCCTTTAGATCCAATACTGCCGCCTTGACGATCACCTCCAATACGAGATGCCCTTAGCCTTGGCGCCAAATAAGCCAACTTGGCTATCTCCACTTGAATGAGGGCTTCTCGGCTTTTGGCATGGCGGCTGAATATTTCGAGGATCACACCGGTTCGGTCTAAAACTTCGACGCCGGTCGCTTGTTCTATGTTTTGCAATTGCTTAGTGGAAATTTCACCATCATAGACGACAACATTGGCTTGCACGCTGTTTTTTGCCATTGGGTCATCGCTTGAACTCTCTTCATCTGAGCCGGCGAGACTGCCGACTGGATAATCTTCGTCCATGTCGTCGCAGGTTTCATCTTTTGATTTCCGGCTAAATCCTTCAACAATTCCAGTGCCGCCGGTATAGCCGGCAAGTTCTTTTAATTTTCCTGCGCCCAATAGGGTTCCCGTCTCAGGTTTTGGGCGGCGTTGCGTTAGCGTTGCGACGACGTTGAGGCCCATGGTTTTAACCAGACGCCTGAGTTCGAGGAGAGACGAATCGTTCTCCTCGTCGGAAACGCCATGAGTTTGAACTGAAAACAAGACCGCCGTCTTCTTTCCTTTGTTATCATTTGATTGTTCGATCATCTTTTGGTTTGACTATCCGCATTTAATTTAAAATGTTGTTTTTATATTTTCGCGGGCTCTATTGTCATCTCTTCTTTTCTAATCTGTCCTGATTTACTCTCCATAGCTGGCAGGTGAAGCTTAACCGATCCCCCCTTGCAAGGTCATAGGTTTCTTCGTTTCCATTAACAATCGGGATATTCTAAAGTAATTTTACCCAGCTTCCCTTTCCTGAATTCACTCAAAACAATATTGGACACTCGCATATAATCGACAATACCAGTTTTCAAAAGGCAGCCCCTTTTGGCTGCAATATTTTCCAGAATTTCAAGGGGCGTTTTATCTTTAATATCAATTTTGAATCTGGCACATAATTCTTCAGGAACAATTTCAATCAGTTTTTCTATAAGATTAGATGCAAGAGTCCCTACATCCAAAACATCATCATTTATAGTTCCGATAAAGGCGAGATTTGAAAAAGTTTCTTTATCTTCTCTGGGGCGCAAAATTCCAGGGGTATCCAGAAGTTCAAATTGTGATTTTGCCTTTATCCACTGTTTAGCCCGTGTAACTCCAGGCTTATTGGCAGCCTTGGCCTTTTTTTCCCCGGCTATGCAATTTATCAAAGTGGATTTACCCACATTGGGTATACCTACCACCATGGCTCTTATGGATTTATTTTTGATTCCAGCCTTATTAATTACCTTACGGGCTAAATTTGTAATATTTTTTAAACCATCACCTTTAACAGCACTTACCAACGCTACCTCGGTATCACCACTGTTAAAAAAGGAAATCCACTTTTTGTTGCCATCATTACTGCTAAGGTCGCATTTATTCAAAATTACAATTTTTGCTTTTTGCCCGATTATTCTATCAATATTCATATCTTTACTGGATAAGGGAGCCCTTGCATCCAAAACCTCGAAAACAATATTTACTGCTTTCAAGCTCTTTTTTAAAAGATCCTCAGAATCTTTCATATGTTTTGGAAACCAGCTTACATTTTCAGTCATTACAAACACCATTTATATTTTATATGCAGTTTTTTTAATACATAGTTCCGGGGACATCCATGAAAAAAAGGGGTCACCCATGTTGCTTCAGGGTCAAGCGTAGACCCCTTTTTCCTTTACTACGCTGAATGTTTTACAGGCGGGTATAACTATTTTTTTATTTCATCTAAAGTCATTTTCGAGCATCCTATACTGTATCTTTAATTTTGTGATCGTGCTCATCACAGGCGAAAATTTATGAGCGTGTTATTTTCAAACTTCAGATAGCATTTTGGGAAACCAAGCCCTTTCGGAATCACCTGCCAGCATCGTCTTTTCTTTCCCTTTGATAAATTTTGATTGTTAAAACGCAATAACGGCCGACGATCAGCCGCTTGTTATGCGATATTTTGATTTAAGGGGGAATCGCTCTGGATGCTCTATCGATTCAGTATCTAAATCCACATCTAGATCAGGCCAATAAAAATGACCTGGAGTTGGTTCTTCAACGTTAAGTATTTTCTCCACCGTAACATTCTTGAACCAGGGGAATTCCTCAAAGGAGATAAAAAGTTCTTTTTCTCCTGTTAGAAGCCATATACCCTGATTTGATATATTAGTAACTTCCACTTCTGAAATGCTTTTGCCAAGCGCTTGTGAGTTCATCATAATGCTCCTCAATAATCATTTCAATTTGCTTCAGTTGCAATCGTGTTAAACGATAATTCTGAGCCAATTCAATCTCTGGCTCCAGCCAAAATTTTGCTTCACCATCCTCCCAAACCCCGCAGTTAGCGCAATTTGTGATGGCAAGTTGTTATGATTACTTTTCCTCAGCGGCTGCTGTTCAATGCTGATAAGAATGTCCAGACAAATTCGAGCAGCCTTCTCTCTATTTCCGCTGTACTTTGTAGTGTAATTCACAATTCAAGCTTTGACACCATAGTCTTTGCTTACCATCAGGAGCGGACATTTTCAACTGTACGATTTTTTCGTACACTTCACTACCCTCTTGTTTTAGTTTGGTTTTTAGGTCAGACCAATATCTTCTTGGGTTTGAACTGTCGGTCAAAACAGCAACCACATCAACAATGGAAAAATACCATTGCTCCTTGTTATCGTCCCAATGACGACGGACTTTTTTCTGATTAAACAAAATTATGGAATTTTCTTTTTTCATCTTTTTAAGACCTCGTTCCCTGTTTCGGTCGTTACATACCGCTGCTTACTGAACGGATAATTCCTTGGGCGAGACTTTAACCCGTTAGATAACAAGCTGTTACTGCATACGGCCAGGTCTACTTTTGACCCTTATTTCATAATGCCCTGTATTTTTTTGGCGGTTCATTACAAAGCCAAGTCTGATTGAGGTCGTGTCACAGCAAATGTCGTAGTAATGTCACAGCTCAATGTCATAGCTTGGCCATAATATAGTGACATGTTGGATCTGTTGCTCCAGTACCAACCTCATTTAAAATTCCAAATTCTATCCATTAATCCAAGAGCAACCATCATTGTCCCAAATATTAAACCCCATTCAATCAATGGATTATTCCAAAACTGTAAAACTAAAGAACGCCTTCCTACTTCCACTAATGTGTTGATCAAGATTTGACACTTATGTTGCGAGTCTCTATAACATATTGAATTAACATAATTTAAGGTCAAAATTCAAACAATTCCATATTCCTTTATATAACAAGATGTTACACTTATCAATAGACGTTTTCAAACGGTCTCGCAACATAATAAT
>JAPVVG010000108.1 GCA_028571455.1 Desulfobacteraceae bacterium
AAATATAAAACTATTGAGGGAATCCTGTGCTATCCTGACGTTGTCAGCCTCCCCAAACCACCAGACCTTGCTGTGATTGCCACGCCGCCTGATTCGGTTCCCGGGCTGATCGCCGAGCTGGGTGCTTTCGGGACCAAAGCCGCTGTGGTCATCACCGCCGGAGTGGGCGAAGGCGGAAGCGAGGAAGGCCAAAGGCTGCAAAAAGCTATGCTGAATGCGGCTCGACCTCATCTTTTGCGAATTATGGGACCTAACTGCCTTGGCATCATGGTTCCGGGTGCGTGCCTCAATGCGAGCTTTGGCCATGTTCAGCCTTTGACAGGCAATCTTGCGTTCGTGGCTCAGTCGGGTGCGGTGCTCACATCCGTCCTGGATTGGGCGACTTCCCGCAATATAGGATTTACTCATTTAGTTTCCCTCGGTAATATGGCCGACGTCGATTTTGGGGATATGCTTGACTATCTGGCGAATGACTATCGTACCCGGGCCATCCTTCTCTATATAGAGGCGGTCACCCATGCCAGAAAGTTCATGTCCGCTGCACGGGCTGCGGCCCGAATCAAACCGATCATTGTAGTAAAGGCCGGCCGTCACACGGAAGGAGCAAAGGCTGCCATATCCCATACCGGAGCACTATCTGGAACTGACGCGGTCTACGATGCAGCCTTTCGCCGCGCTGGGATGCTGCGAGTCAGTGACATGCAGGCACTGTTCGATGCGGTCGAGACTCTTGCCATGGCTGGAGCGGTGTCGGGGGACCGATTAGCTATTTTGACCAATGGCGGCGGAGTCGGTGTGCTTGCCACGGATACATTAATCGACAAGGGTGGGTGTCTTGCTGAACTGTCCCCTGAAACCCTGGCGCGCCTGAATGAAGGACTTCCGCCAACCTGGTCTCATGGCAACCCGGTTGACATAATCGGGGATGCACCCGGTAGTCGTTATGCCGACGCTCTGGAAGCCCTTTTCTATGCCAGGGAGGTTGATGCGGTTCTTGTCATAAACTGTCCTACAGCGGTTGCTTCCAGCACTGAGGCGGCACAGGCAGTTATCGACACGATGAAGAAAAGCACATCGAGGTATAGACAGCCCGTGTTGCTGACAAGTTGGATAGGTGACAAGGCTGTCGAGGCGGCACGCAGGTTGTTTTCCCAGAACCACATCCCAACTTATGAAACACCGAGTGAAGCTGTGCGCGGCTTCATGCAGATGGTGCGCTACCGGCGCAACCAGGACATGTTGATGCAAACGCCGCCTACCACCCCGGAGGCATTCACCCCTGACGCAGAAAAGGCACAGCAAGTGATCGATCAGGCATTGGCTGAAGGCCGCGCGTGGCTTACAACGGCGGAGGCAAAGACCGTCCTCGCTGCATACCGTATCCCCGTCGTCCCAACTCATATTGCTGCATCACCTGAGGAATCCGCGAAACTTGCTGATAAATTGGGCAAGGCTGTGGTTTTGAAAATAATTTCACCCGACATAACCCACAAAACGGATGTGGGTGGTGTGGCCCTGGATCTTGAGACGCCGGAGATAGTAAGTAAAACTGCAGAGGCTATGATAGAGCGCGTGTGCAATGCACGTCCCGATGCACGGATTCTGGGCTTTGAGGTCCAACCAATGATCCGCCGCTTGCATGCCCATGAACTGATCGTAGGGGTGATCGATGATGCGCAATTCGGTCCAGTGCTTCTGTTCGGCCATGGCGGTACTGCCGTGGAGGTAATTCGGGATACGGCGCTGGCGTTGCCGCCGCTTAATATGCACCTGGCCCGAGAAGTGATATCACGCACACGGATATATGGTCTTCTTGAGGGCTACCGTGGTATGCCCGGCGCGGATTTAGATGGCATTGCACTTACCCTTGTGAAGGTTTCACAGCTTGTCACTGATATCGCCGAAATCGCAGAAATCGACATCAATCCGTTGCTTGCAGACGAACGAAGTGTCTTGGCACTTGATGTTCGCATCAAGATAGCAAGGGCAATGGTAGCCCCGGCCCAGCGTCTGGCCATTCGGCCCTATCCAAAAGAGCTGGAGGAATCCGTCTCACTGCCTGATGGCCGCACTTTGGAGCTTCGCCCAGTACGGCCGGAGGACGAGCCCGGGTTTCACGCGCTTTTCGCCAAGCTCTCTCCGGAAGAGATACGCTCGCGCTTTCTCCATCCCATGAAAATACTAACTCATGATCTGGCAGCTCGTCTCACACAAATAGACTACGACCGCGAAATGACGTTGGTCCTTGTGGGTCAAGATAGATCGGGAGAACCGGAACTTTGTGGCAGCATTCGTATTGGCGCAGACTCCGACAACGAACGCGCTGAATTTGCAATCCTCTTGCGACACGATATGACTGGGATGGGACTTGGGCCTATGCTTATGCGACGCATTATTGAGTATGCACGAAACCGTGGTATCGGGGAAATTTTCGGTGAGGTGCTGAGAGACAATAAAATCATGCTGAAGCTCTGTCAGGTACTTGGCTTCACTGTTAAGTGTTCACCGGACGATCCGGGAGTCATGATGGTCTCCGTGAAACTATAACGCATGACGAGTTTCAGACGGAGATGTGAAATAATCTATGAGGCTGTCCGAGAATGAGAAATTTTTTGGAAGGTCAAGGAAGACGAAGATTTTAACCGCAGGAATACATTGAGTATTTTGAGGATTAAAATCTGAGCCTGACGCAGAGATTGCGAAAAATAGCCATTCTCGGACAGCCTCCTATGGGCTGTTCTTAGATTTTAGATACTCAACGCAGCCGTTGAGAGTAGCGAGCTTGGGGTAATCTAGCTCGGGGATGTCAAATTTTAGCTCCTTTTCGAGCCTGATGACGAAGTTCAAACAATCCATCGATTCGAAATCGAACTGATCCCGAAAACTGACGTCAGGTCTAAAATTCCCAAGATCTGCCTCGGGTGCAATTTCTCTGAGAATGCGTATTACGAGCTCTCTAATTTGATTTTTCATACTTTTTCTCGCTCCTAAGGATACCTACGTCATCCTACGGAACGTTCGTCCAGAACGTTCATAAAATTGGATGTTGTTTTTTCCCTCGCACTTTTTTTGATGAAACAAGCTTCATCTGTTTCCCTCATCTCATGAAATTAAGTGTCGTTATTAATGCCATCTAACCCAAGCAATTACAAAATAATCCCTTCATATTAAGTCCGAGCGCCTTCCATATTTCAGGCTGCTCTTTGCATAAAGAAATATCAATATCACTTTTATGTTTTTTGATTTCTTCTATGATTGTTCTGAACATCTTGATCCTAAGATTTTTAGGGTATCGGAGCTTTTTTCCTTCTCTAACCAGGCTTTTATTGACTTTCAATAAAGCAGACTCAGGGAAGCGGGATCCGATATGCTTTAGTGTCTTTTTCGATCAATCAAGCAGTGTGTAGCCTGGTTCGTTTGTGAAAAAAATGCCTCAATGTTTTCCATTTCGTTTCCTTATTTCCCTTTTATAATTCCCGAATCGCTTTCATCTCGTATTCTTCTATCAATCCTTCATCGGCAAAACTGAAATGGCGGTTGTCTCCGATGATGATGTGGTCGAAAAAGCTGATGCCGGTTGCTTTTGCCGCCATCATCAGGCTTTTTGTGAAAGCCTTGTCATCGTTGCTGGGAGTTACCGCACCGGAGGGGTGATTGTGTGCAACAATGATCGACGGGGCATTATATTTGATGGCTGTCTGGATAATGTCGCGGATATATGGATTCGCCCTGTCAACTGTGCCATAGTCGATATCAATCATGTCTGATACGGCATTCCGTCTGTTGAGAAGAAGAAGCACAAACCGCTCTTTTTTCAGGTCTCTCATGAGGGGCATCAGGAAATTCGCAACATCAGATGATTTTTTAATCGAGCCCTCGAGAGCTTTTTCTTCGCTTAACATCCTTCGGCCCAATTCGATGGCCGCCTTGATCTGTGCAATCTTGGCGTCCTTGAGCCCGGAAATCTCTTTAAACTCAGAAGCATCAATGCCGCTCATTAAACGAAGAGATTTGAATTTATGGAGCAATTCTCTGCCGATATCCACTGCACTTCTTCCAGGCGTGCCTGTTCTAATCAAGATAGCAAGAAGTTCCGCATTGCTCAGGGTATGCTCTCCGTATTTGAGCAGTTTTTCCCGCGGCCGGTCATCTTCTGACCATTCACGAATGGGGAGGGGGTATTTTGCTTTGTCTTTCTTTTTCATTTGGCAACCCATTTCAACTTTTCGATAAGAATCATATTCTGCTCATGTTTTTTAACAGCCACACGAAAATAACGATCACCCATACCCTGAAATGTGCTGCAGTCCCTTATCAGTATCCCTTCCCAGGACAGATGGTCTTTAAGCTCTGTAGAATTCAGACCAATCCGGCTGTCCATGAAGACGAGGATATAATTGGCTGCGCTTTCATAGGGTTTAAGACCGGGGATCTCATTTAAGGCTGCCGTTAAAAACTCTCTTTCATTTGTTACATATTGTCTCGTATCCCTTATGTAATCCCTGTCTGAAAAAGCATAAGCAGCCACTTTTTGTCCAAGCGAGTTAACTGTCCACGGTGCTTTGATTTTCCTGATTTTTGCGATACATGGCGCGGAAGCAATTACATAGCCTATCCGCAGGCCGGGAATGCCGAAAAATTTTGTCATCGATCTAAGGACTATCAGATTGGAAAACCTCAAAATCTCTTTTTTTACAGACTCTTCCTCCACAAAATCTATGAAGGCCTCGTCTATGACTGCAAGCGCGCCGGTTTTAGCTGCACATGCTATAACACGACACAATTCATCTTTTGATGTAAGGACACCTGTTGGATTAGCGGGATTGCAAAAACAGACGATATCAAAACCTTCTCTTAAACGTTTGCAAAGGCGAGCAATATCTGGGGAAAAATCTGCTTTTTCATCTGTCTGGAAGTATGAAACTTTTGTGCCGGCCAGCCTGAGGCCATTTTCGTATTCACTGAATGCAGGCGTAACAATAAGGGCTTTTTGGGGTTTGAATGTTAGGGGTATGGAGTATATGAATTCTGTAGAACCGTTTCCCACAATGATATAATCCTGGCCGATATTATGGTATTCCGACAATCCAGAAACAAGTTCAAATGAATCAATATCAGGATAATTTAAGACAGAATCAAATTCTTTAATCATCGTTTTTTTTAACCCCGGCGGATAACCCAGCGGATTTATATTGGCGCTGAAGTCAATGATTTTATCTTCATCGATTCCATATATTCTGGAAATCTCACTCACGTTGCCGCCATGATCTCTTTTCATCATTGAATCATCCATAGAACAGATAGACAGACAAAAGCCATCAAAAGGGATGAGGTAAACATGATAACCCATGCCTTTTTTATATCCCTCTTGTCTACCTCTTTTATCTTATCACCGATAGTCGGCTTTCTGGTAATTTCTCCGAAATATCTGTTTTCACCACCAACCTGTATGTCGAGGGCGCCGGCCACTGCAGCTTCCGATATGCCGCTGTTGGGGCTCGAGTGGTTTCGACCGTCTCTTTGCATAATCCTCCAGGAATCCCGCCAGTTCAGCCTCAGAATAAAAGCAGAAAATATGATGATAAAACCGGTCAACCTTGCCGGTATCAAGTTTGCCATATCGTCCATTTTAGCTGAAAAGCAACCGATATCTCTGTATCCGGCATTTTTGTACCCAACCATCGAATCGAGGGTATTGACCGCTTTATAGGCCATGGCCAGGGGAACGCCGCCGAGAGTTAGATAAAACATAGGCGCCACAATACCATCTGAAAGATTTTCCGATACTGTTTCAATAACTGCCCTCAGAATCTCTTTCCCATTGAGGTCTTTGGTATCCCTTCCCACAATCATGGAAAGGCGCTTCCTTGCCTCTTCCATATCTCCACGGTTCAAGGCATTTAGAACAACTTTGCTTTCATCATAAAGAGATTTTGTTGCCAGTGTAAGGGAGGCAAGAAAAACCGATATAATCATACCAAACAGGGGGTTTATAAAAAAACATCCTTCCACTATTCCCAAAGTAATGAAATAAACGGGAATAACCACGGTAAACCACAGAATGATCCCGGCCTTTTTTTATCTATAAATCCCCCCATCCCCCTCTCTAAAAATCCCACAAACTTTCCGATGATGACCACAGGGTGCGGAAACCAGCGAGGATCGCCGATGATTAGATCGACTATATATGCTCCGAAGAAAATTGACGGTGTCATTAAAATTCCAGTAGGTTGTCAACAATTTAAAATCTTCACATTAACACCAGTTTTGGCAGTACACCTATGTAATGGGAAAGTAGTGACCATTTTTCATATCAAATTTTTCTTTCTCTGTAAATCTCTGACCTACCCACAGCAGAACAGCTTCGACTCCAGGTAACTTAAATTGCAAAGTTGATGTAACGGTCTAATCTTTAAAGCAAATCAATTAGACCCGGCAGGCGGGATTTCAAGATTGTTAGCAAAATAATAACTTGTACCTGCCATAACGGAACTAAGAAGAAAGATGAACGCAAAACCTAAATGCCCTATAAGCCAACCTGCTATTATAGGGAAAATTGCTATAGAAAGACTTGTAGCACCTACCATTCCTTTGTGGAGAGCCCTGTTTTCATCTGTAGTTATCTCAATAAAAATCCCTTCAGAGGATATATTCATGGCACTGATACTAAAGCCTGACAGGAAAAACACAATAAGATACATATAAATTGAGAAATGGACCAGTGTAATTGCTAATATGGGCAATATTGTCCAGATTATGATGCAACATTTAAATACACCACGAAATCCATGCTTTTTTATTACCCTTGCCCATATGAAGTTCGACAGTATCATTCCAATTATATGTAGAAGGAGATAGGTGCCTACTTGTTTTCCAGTAAGGCCATAATTTTCCTTTGCGAGAACAAGATAAAATGGCAGTAATGTCAGACCGAACCCGGAAAAGTTGAGCATATAGATATAGTTGCGAAGGTTTTTGTTTGTTCTAAGCCTGCGCGGGAGGGATTTCACCACCCTGGAAAAACCAAGGTCTTTATATCCAGACTTTACCTTTTTCTCCTTTATTGCCCAGAATCCGAGGGTAGCCACAAAGAGTAGTGCAGCGGCAAACAAAAATAACCGTTGATAATTTGCGGGATAAGAGACAGAAGATAAAATCTCTCTTGCAAGAAAGGCGGAAATAAGGATAGAAAAGCTGTTCAGAACCTGTCGCCAGATAAAGAATCTTTCCCTCTCATAGACAAAAAGTGATTTACCAAGGATATCGGAATACGAAACCCCGGCAAATGTGCCGGACATGGAGAAGACAAACATCAGAATAAAGATAAAAAATATAATTGTTGCCCCGGAATAGTTATCTGCATTCGAGAGCATGATAGCGACTGATGTTAGGGCGAAGACCCTCAGATTTATTCCGAGAAGAAGAAATGGCTTTTTCCTCTCCTTTAGATGAAGATAACTGGCAAACAAGAGTTGGCCAATAATAGGGGTGCCAACCATTATGGCAGTCAAAACACCTATTTGGAAATTACTTCCGCCTGATTTAACCAGTATAGCAGGAAGAATTGTATTTGTATTGGTAAGTGTGCGGGCTGAAGCAAGGAATATGGCATGCCAGAGGAAGGCATAAAAATTTATATGTTGTTTTATCGAACTGATCATAATCAACGTTTGAGAGGGTAGGACCTTAAGCCTCCCTTATCTTGTTATCCTTTAATTTATATATCTTCTTGGTTGTTTCATTGAGGAATTTTTTGTCGTGTGATATTCCCACAAAAGACAAAAGAGATATCTATGTCGTTTACGACTTGAATGATTCTTTTGGTGACATCTTCATCAAGTCCTGTGGTGGGTTCATCCAATAGCAGGGCTTTAGGTCTCATTGCCAATACGGTTGCCAGCGAAACCAACTTTTTTTCTCCACCGGATAGATTATATGTCACCCGGTTTTCAAAACCTTTCAGTCCCAATATCCCCAAGGTATGTTCGACGATTTCATGGACCTCATCCTTGGATTTGCCCAGGTTGAGCGGACCAAAAGCTATATCTTCGGCTACTGTAGGACAAAATAGCTGGTCATCTGCATCCTGGAAAAGGAATCCGATCTCTTCGCGCATTTCTCGAAAATCACTCTGCGTGGCCCTTATTTTTCCAAGGGCTGTAACATTGCCCCGCATGGGCTTGAGAAGCCCCATCATAATGTGAAAGAGTGTGGTCTTCCCACTTCCGTTTGGCCCCAAAAGGCCGATCCTGTCCCCTTGCTTGAACTCAAAATCAAGTTGATCAAACAGCGGCCTCTCTGGATAAGCAAAGCTTATTCCTTCCAGTTTTATAATAGTTTTGTTGGTATCCATTGTAGCGCCACCAGTCCGGCAATAAAGTAAAAAGAGTTTTGCCCGGCGTGGTGAATGGGAGAAACAGCCACAATACCAGTATAAATCCATTTACCATAATCAAACGCCAAAACACCTTCTTCAGGGACAGCCGTGCTATGAACAGCATCGCCAGAGCCGAAACTGCGGACACAAAAAGGATACCCAGTTCATAGGTAAGGGCCACCGCAAGGGAAAACAGAGCCGCTGTGATGATTTTTACACGTGGGTCAAGGCGGTGGACAAACGAATTGCCGCATGCAAAAGGTTCAACTATGTTCAAGACTTCAAGACTTACTACCTTTGCGGTATCTAAAATACATGCCAATCCCCATGAGGCCCAATATGTACCCGATGCCGCCGAATATCTCCGTGGGCGAAAACCCTGTCTTGCGCTGGGATTTTGCAACAAGCTGGATAAGGGGATGCAGTCTTTTTTGTATGACCCTGTCGACGATTACTTCAATCTCCTTCGGGTCTATTCGGGCAACGGTTTCCGAGATCTTGCCGGGTTTCCGGCTTTCAGCAGCCAGAGTAGGCGTAGCTTCCGCCGTAGTCTTTTGTACACTGGGCATATCCGGCAGTTCGTCTGCCGGCACCGTGTACTCGCCTCGATGTCCCATGCCGGCATTAAGCACCAACTTCAGGTCAGTCTTTTGGGGCGGTTTGAAAGAAAAATCCCCGTTTTCGTTGGTTTTACCCTCCAGAAGCTTATTGCCTGAGGGATCAAATACCTCTATCCTTGCATTCTTACAAGGTGTGCCATCACTGAAGCCGCTTTCCACAAAGACGGTGTCTCCTTCCACATAGGCTGCAAGAAGGACCTTATGGGCCACAGCGCATGGCACTGTCATTGCCAAATATAGTACGGTGAAAAGAAAAAAAACTGTGACTTTTGAAATTCTTGTAGACTCTTTACATAGATTTAATCGGTGCATGAGCTACTCCTAATATTTCGGGTTTGACTTTTTTCAAAAAAACCACACAAAATGCGGTCATAAACCCCTCGATAATCATAACCGGAAAGTGAGCGATGACCACCAGTTTCGACACCCCCATAAACGCCTCTCCTGTGAAGACTAAAGAAAAACCCACCATAATGCTCGTTAACAATACGGCCATGAACCCGCAGGCAAATGCTGACCCCAAAGAGATGAAGGTATTTTCACGTCTGGTTGCATAGTTAAACATGTAAAAACAGACAAGGGCCGGCACTACCACATTGACCGTATTGACGCCAAGGGCTGTAATACCCCCGAATTGAAATAGAATGGATTGCAGGGTGAGGGCCACCAGTATGGCTGGAAAGGCCGCCCAGCCTAACAGAAGCCCTATAACACCATTTAATAAGAGGTGCACACTCGATGGTCCGATGGGAACATGGACAAGGGATGCCACAAAAAAGGTTGACGACAGGATGGCCACCTGAGGTATCCGGTCATAATCCATTTTTTTAAGCCCCACGGCGCAGCCAACCACCGTGATGGCGGCGCCTGTGATTAGCACGGGCGCAGATAATACGCCTTCTGAAATATGCATAATATCACTCCTTTCTATTTTGTTAAATCTACTACTCAGCGTCAGGAACCGGCTCGCCTTTGCAGGTGACAACGCCGCGGAAGACATTTCCGGTCCACAGAGCATAAGGCTTGTCCAGAGGGATAATTTCAACCAGCGGGGGGTCGGCCGACCCGGGCATCCTAATCGGTTGGAGCGCCAGCCACATTTTCCGCCAACTCACATTCCAATATATCGAGAAAGGAGTGTTCGCCACGGCTCACCTTTTCAGATTTCAAGATGTTTATTCTTTTCTTGAATATGGGTCCCGATATCACCAAGGTATGATATTCTCCCTTTTCACCGGAGATATCAACTCCCTTGATTTTCGAAATATCCCGGACAAAATCACGATCGATTCTGCGCCCCAGCCATTCCGGCCCTAACAGATTTTTTTTTGTAGCCACAACAACAGCTTTGAAGCCGGTTTCTATCAGCTCTTTTATGAGGTTTTCCCTGTTCTTTTCTCCCCACAGGGGCAAGACGGCCTCCAAGCCTGATTCTCTGCTGACCCTTTCTACCCATTCCCTGTGTTCTTCGAAATCGATGTCTCCAAAGATGCCAACCTCAATCCCTTTATCTTTCAAGCCGGACAGCGCCCTTTTAAACTCCGCCTCGTAAGTTTCCCAGGAGCTTTTAGTCTGAACGATTGTAAGATCCATTGCCTCGGCTTGCAATCGCAGAACGCCCGTCCTGATACCGTGGGATCGGGATATCTGGCCATTTTCAGCTACCATATTCAAGAGATGTGTAACATGGAAATTCTTCATCGCCCTGTAATAAGACAGAGCTCCATCTTTTCCTCCGCTCCAGGAAACAAAAGCGTTTAGTTTGATAATTTCTTCCACTCCGTAACATCTCCGCAAACCTTGCAGTGAAAAGCGCTTTGATCCATCCCCGCGCCGCAGCACTTGCATATTTTTTCATCTTTTTTGGGGGCTGGTATTTCCCCGACCACCTCTCGGTAAACAGTGTAATAATAGAAATGTTCTTTATTCCAAAATTTTATTGGAAACCTTCTCTTCCCATCCTCAAACTCTTTGTCTGATACCTTTGATTCAATAACATTTCTCAGTTCCGTCATTCCGGACCCGTATTCCAAAGGCCTTTTAGTTTGCCATAATATTTCCTGTGGCAGTACGCCTTCAAAGGCTTTACGGAGTATCCACTTTCCCCGGGTTTGCCCATTTTCTTTTCTAATTTTTAAACTGAGATCAATCCCGCGGCTGAAATCCATAAACGCATTGTCCAAAAAAGGTTGCCTTATGTCGATTTTAAGGATTTCACCTATCCTATTAGAACTGAATTGCATCGCTGAATGCATCCGGGCCATGTATCCTTTTAAATCCTTTATCTCCAACATAAAATCGTAGCCCGCAAAGATCTCATCACTTCCGTCACCTGTCATCATGCTGCCGATATCCATATCTTTCGCGCACTTGATCCCCAGATAGGCTGTTACATCGTTTGGAATAGCCGGATCAAAACTCTCCAGTATCTTTATGACTTTTGGAATTGCGGCAATGGCCTCTTCTATTGTCACAGTCTTATGGCAGTGACCCAGTTTGAGAAAATTTGCCACCTTTTCAGCGTAATACTGATCTTCTCCATGCGACTCAAGGCCGATCGAAATGGCCTTACAATTTTTTGAATAGGCCGCCACGAGGGCGGAATCCAGCCCGCCGGAAAAAAGTATCCCTTCCGCTCGATTTCTACTGACCGCTTCGGCAAATCTTTCTTTTAATTCATGGAAAAGAAATTTCTCATTCATCTGCAACTATAAGATCTTTTCTTACCTGTTTAACTGCAAGCACCATATTTTTTAGACTTGGTCTTACTTCTTCCCATTTTCGTGTTTTTAAACCACAATCAGGATTTATCCATAACTGGTTCTTGGGAAGCACTTCAAGCAGCGCATTGATTTGTTTAACCATTTCATCAATGCCAGGAACTCGTGGAGAATGGATATCATAAACTCCCGGCCCAACTTCTTGTTTATAGCCAATGGCCTTAAAGACTTTAAGAAGTTCATTCCCACTTCTGGCGGTCTCTATTGAAATAACATCAGCATCCATTGCTTCTATAGTCTTTATGATATCATTAAACTCGCTGTAACACATATGCGTGTGTATTTGAGTTTCCATTTTAGCCGGGCTAACAACGATTTTAAAACTTCTTACAGCCCACTCCTCATAATCAGGAATATTATCCTTTCTTAAAGGATATCCCTCTTTAAATGCTGCTTCATCAATCTGAATGATTTTAATTCCAGCATTTTGAAGATCAGCTACTTCATCACTCAAAGCAACTGAGATCTGCTCTGAAACAACACTTCTCGGCAAATCATCTCTTACAAAAGACCATTTTAAAATTGTAACCGGGCCTGTAATCATTCCTTTTACAATCTTTTCAGTTTTACTCTGAGCATATGTGATCCATTTA
>JAPVVG010000109.1 GCA_028571455.1 Desulfobacteraceae bacterium
GCTTGTTGAAAAGGGCCTTTCAGATAATACCATTGAATCATACAGCAGCGACCTTGCCGTATATCTCGAATTTCTCAAAAAAAATAGAATCAAAAACATTTCCGGCGCAGATACTGCCGTTATATTAAAGCACCTGATCGACCTAAGGAGTTCAGGATTAGGGGCAAAATCCAGAACAAGACATCTCATTGTCTTAAGAGGTTTTTACAGATTTTTAGCGCAGGAAAAAATAATTAAGCAGGATCCCTCAAGGATTATTGATCTTCCCAAAGGCGGACTGAAACTACCTGATGTTCTGTCTGTAGAAGAAATAAAAAAGCTTATAAATATTTGTGACACAAAAAAGCCAAAAGGAATCAGAGATGCCGCAATGATCGAACTTCTTTATGCCGCGGGGCTGAGAGTGTCTGAACTTGTGAACGTAAAACTTCAGAATGTCAACATGGAGGCCGGCTTTGTCAGGGTCTTTGGAAAGGGATCAAAGGAACGGGTTGTGCCCATAGGCCTTTATGCAAAAGAAAAAATCAATCATTATATAAAAAGTTCCAGGCCCCTGCTTTTAAAAAATATGGTCAGCCAATATCTATTTGTTGCAAGGGCAGGAAAACCCATGACACGGCAGGGATTTTGGAAGCAGTTAAAAAAATATGGACAGATGGCCGGCATAAAAAAAAGGATTACGCCCCACAGCCTGAGGCACTCCTTTGCCACCCATCTTCTCGAAGGCGGCGCTGATTTAAGGGCTGTCCAGATAATGCTTGGTCATGTCGATATCTCCACAACCCAGATTTACACACACGTAGCCACAAAGCGCCTTAAAGAAATTCATGAAAAATATCATCCAAGAGGATAAAGCTGTTAATGAATGTCATCTAAGTACTGCTCCCACTCCATTGGTAGAAGCTGCTTTTTTTTGTTGTTGCAGTCCTTGCATGATGGAACCACGTTACTTTTTGTGCTTCTGCCACCACGTGCTATCGGAACAATATGGTCCATTGTAAGCTCTTTCGGAGAAACAGCTCTGTTGCAATAATAACATATACCCTTTGCACAGCGGCGTTTCCACCACTGAGATGCTCTGAGTTCTCTTGCCTTGCGGCGCTCCCTCTTTATGTCTTCCTCGTCTAAATCGTATGCAAACGGTTTCACAGGCTCTTTATCCATCTCCTGATTTCCGCCACCAGTAATTCATAATATTTTTCAGATCCGCCAAGACCCTTTCTGCCGAAAAAATAATTTATCTCTAAAAAAAGCGGCTCTTTTATTTGGGCATCTGATGAAAATAAAATATCAATGCCGGCAAGGTTTATTTTCGTCTGCCTGCCAAAATTTTTTACCGAAAAAGCAGCCATGTCCTGCAAGTCCGGATCAACATCAAAATCTATAACAGCCCCTTGCGACAGGTTGGAGCAAAATCCTTCTCTGTTTTTCAAAACCCGCCAGTAGGTAATTATCTTCCGATTTATGACGACTACTCTTAATGACCTGTTTTGAGATGAGATATACTCCTGTATTAAAAAACCCGCCTGACCTGTGCTTTCATAGATAGCAGCTTTTTGTAAAACCTCCTGAAGATCTTTAACCGACTTTATTAAATAAACATTTTCCCCTTCTCCACCCCAGTCAAACTTGAATACAAAGGGAAGATCAAACCCAAATTTTGCAAGGGTTATTTGGAAATCCTTGTCGCTCCGCTCCTCGCAATGACATTTTGAGAAGCTTGCAAAATTCGGGATAAAAAAATCTGTATTACGGAATATTACTGTTTTGGGGTGTAAAACGCCTTTTTCCTGAAACAGCTTTATCTGGCCGGTTTTGCCTGGATATTTAAACCTTGCGTCATAATTGGGGAAAACATTTGCGCAATTGTCGCGAGCCATATTATACAGGGATTTATAGCAAGCCTGAGGCAGGATAACGGCATGAGCATTCTTTATAACTGCAAGATCACCGCTATCCGGCTCCCTGCCGGCACAGATAATATTTTTATCTGCTTCAAACCATGGATGAAACGATACAATCATCAGTAACCAAAATTCCTAAGCGCCCTGGTGTCTTTACTCCAGTCTTTTTGCACATGCACAAAAAGCTTAAGAAACACTTTGGCGCCAACCATTTTTTCTATATCTTTGCGCGCCTGTTCGCCGATCCTTTTCAGCTTACTGCCGCCTCTTCCAATTATAATCCCCTTCTGGGATGCCTTCTCGACATGAATAATAGCATTAATTGTTACAAGCGCTCCTCTTTTTTTTGTTGAAAAAGAATCTATTGTAACTGCTGTAGAATAAGGTATTTCCTGACCTGTAAGACGGAAAACCTTTTCCCGAATCATTTCTGCAGCAATAAATCGCTGCGGCATATCGGTTAAAGTATCTTCCGGAAATAAAGGCGGACCCTCCGGCAAAAGGCTTTCCATAGAGTCAAGAAGCGCTTCAACCTGATCTCCGTGTTTCGCTGAAATAGGCACTACAGCCTCAAAAGGATGTGCTTTTGACCATTTATCTATGACGGCAAGAAGCATGGATTTATCCACAAGGTCTATCTTGTTAAGCACAAGGATAATCCTTCTTTGCTTTTTTTGAAGCTGCTTAACAATAAAGTCTTCCGAAATTGGATCCGGATTCGACACATCGACTAACACAAGCACTATATCAACATCGCTTAAGGATGAAAGGGCTACATCCACAATTCTGACGTTTAGCTTTCCTTTTGCCCTGTGCATACCGGGTGTATCGATAAAAACAATCTGAGAAAAGGGTCTATGAACCACTCCTATTATGCGGTTACGTGTAGTCTGGGGCTTTTTTGATGTTATAGAAACTTTTTCGCCGAGCATCCGGTTTAAAAGGGTGGATTTTCCAGCATTAGGCGCGCCTACAATTGCTACAAATCCGGATTTAAAATCAGAACGCTTTTCATTTATATCCATCTATACTCCATAGAGGAATTCGCTATCCTTAATTGCGAATTTAGGGATTTAGGAATTGAGGAATTGATCCGCCTCCGGCGGACTATTGATTTTAATCCCTTAATCCCTTAATCCCTTAATCCCTATCAATTTCTCAACCGCATCCCAAATATCCTTTTTCCCACGTCCTGTTTTTGTAGAAAAGAGGATCAGGTTATCTTTATCCACATCAAGTGTTTCCGCTATAGTAATCTTCTGCTTTATCTGTTTTGTCTTTGAAAGCTTGTCCGCCTTTGTCAGTATCAGGATGGGTGGAATATCAAAACGGCTGAGCCAGGCAATAAATTCCAATTCTTCCATGCCGGGTATGCGCCGAACATCCATGATAAGCGCAACCCCTTTTAATGTCTTCCTGGTCAAAAAATATGTTTCAATCATCGGACCCCATTTTTTTTGCACGGATGCCGGGACCCTGGCATACCCGTATCCTGGGAGGTCAACAAAACAAAAGGCGCTGTTTATTAAAAAAAAATTGATAAGCTGGGTGCGGCCCGGTGTAGAACTGGTTTTTACCAGACGTTTCCGGTTTAAGAGTGTATTAATCAGTGAAGATTTACCCACATTGGAGCGCCCTGAAAAAGCTATTTCAGGAAAATCAGCTGTGGGATACTGGGATGGTTTAACAGCGCTTTTAATAAATTCAGAAGACTTTATTTTCATATTAAATAAGAAGTGCCATTTTAACCACAGAGCACACAGAGATCACAGAAAAACCCCTTCTTTTTATAAAAAATCTCAGCATGCTCTGTGATCTCAGCGGTAAGAGTTTTTTTGCATAAAGGAAGTCATCTCTTTTGTCCGTTTTGAAATCATTTTTTCTTCCTTAATATTAATGAATTCGCAAAAAGTCGAATTCATCAGGTGTTAAGTGTTAGGTGTTAAGAGATTGATCAAGCAGATAATCACTTTAACCTAATCCTTAATCCTCTGATCCTCTAATCCCTTACCCCTATCATTTGAGGTTATACAACCTTATTTAAAGGATATTCTATTATACCTTCAGCGCCGTTTTTTAACAGCTTTGGAATAAGGTCCCTTACTTTATCTAAGTTAACCACGGTCTCAACCGAAAACCATTTTGACCGGTAAAGAGGAGAAACCGTTGGAGCATTAAGGCTCGGCAGCAATGATACAACATCTTCGAGAAGCGTTTCAGGAACATTCATTTTAAGACCGACTAATTTTCCACCTAAAAGAGCTCCTTTTAGCAAAAGAGCAATCTGTTCGAGCTTTTCTCTCTTTTCAGGGTCCTTCCAAACATTATGATTTGCTATCAGCTGGGTATTGGTCTGCATTAATTCGTGGATAATTTGAAGACCATGCGCCTTTATGGTGGCTTCGGTTTCCGTAACCTCTACAATGGCATCAGCAAGCCCGGAAACAACCTTTCCCTCGGTTGCCCCCCACGAAAATTCAACGATTACATCGATCCCACGCTCGGCAAAATATCTTCTTGTAAATTCCACCAGCTCGGTCGCTATCTTCTTTCCTTGAAGATCCTCGATTTTCTTGATCGGAGAATCATAAGGAACCGCAAGAACCCATCGCGCAGGCCGCGCGCTAACCTTGGAATAAACAAGGTCACTTATAACATGAACATCGGAACTGTTTTCCGCTATCCAGTCCTTGCCGGTAAGCCCTGCGTCAAGAGTTCCGCTCTCAACATAACGTGACATTTCCTGGGCCCTGCATATGGCGCACTCTATTGTATCGTCGTTGATTTCCGGAAAGTAGCTTCTACCGTTGACATTAATCGTCCACCCTGAGCGCTTGAACAGCGCAATTGTAGCGTTTTGCAGACTCCCTTTGGGAATGCCTAATTTTAATTTTGTTTTCATTTTTTATATACCTCCTCAGGGTCAAACAAAGGTTTCCCAATAATCTTGATCGACCTGTGTTCAATCTTTTTAAAGAAACAGCTCTTATATCCCATGTGACATGCAGCTCCGCCGATCTGCTCAACTTTCAAAAGAACAGTGTCATTATCACAATCAATTCTGATTTCCTTTACAATCTGCATATTTCCTGATGTTTTGCCTTTTATCCATAGTTCCTTTCGGGTACGGCTATAATAAGTGGCTTTGCCGGTGGAAAGAGTGGTCTTCCATGCTTCTTCATTCATAAAGGCGAGCATCAGAACTTCGTTGCTTTGATAATCCTGAACTATGGCCGGCAAAAGACCGCCCAGTTTGTTGAAATCAAGTTTGATCATAATATATTTTTCCTCTATAAAAAAGTCGAATTTACAAAATAACTTCGATATGAAACAATGTCAATAATATCAAAATAAAATCAGCGGTTACGACCCGAATATTCTATAATAGATACTATTATTGTAATTAAAAAGGCTTGAACCACGAGGAGTACGCCATCTATTGGCCTTGCATAGCAAAGGGTTATGGCGCTGATACCAAGTGTTGCGCATAAAAAATATATAAATAAAACCGCCTTTCTTTTATCGCCGAAAAGGCTATATAAACGGTGATGAATATGGTCGGTGCCGACATAATCGATCCATTCCTTCAGGCTTTTTACCTTGCCGGTCACTATCCTTTCTATGGTAATGTAAGCCATATCGTATATAAGAATCCAGAAGATCAGCACAGGCGCGGAAAAGGATACAATCCGGCTGTTATCCGCGAATAAAAATTGTAAAACAAACTGTTTTGCCAAACGCCAGCGAAGCTCGTATCCAGGCAGAGCCCGACAAGCGCTTTCAACTACGCAATGGGGAATCAAGGCCGGGGCGGCCCGATGCCCTCCAGAGAGAAGTGCAATATCCATCATTGCGTCTGCAAAATGTCGGTTTTGAAATGTTTCGAGAGGCGCTTTTTTATTTATAAACAATCCAAACCCCTTACTGTCATGACCTATTTTTTCTTTTGCCCCGAGCAAAAGGAATAAAAAGCCCATTTTAATGGCTCCCAGCCAGGAGCTTACAGTATAAGGATTTACCGCAAAATCGAACTTTATTTTTCTTAGTCCTAAGACAAGCTTCATAATATCTAAGAGATATCGTTTGTCTTTCCGCATTTCTCTAATTGGAAAAGACCAAAGATAATCAACATAACTATAATTTTGCGCAATGGGAACGGCTTCAGAATTGGTCAAAAGGTGAATATCGGCATCTGGATAGCCATTTCTGATAGCTCTGATACTTTTAGAGGCAAGAATAAGATCTCCTATGCCGGCAACTAATATAACCAGGATGGCGGTTTTTCTTTTTTCCATTTTAATCATTTACCATCAACAACCCGACCAGGGCTTTTGATAATACTCATTACATAGTGTCCATCCAGAAATGAGGATTTTTGTTCAAGATCAAGGCATGCGAAAAAAATAACCGCAGGCATATATTTGATATTCCGAGGATTATTTTTTGAGCATAACGCAAATATTGGGCAAAAAAACCATTTATGGATGGACACTATCTAAAGCATGATAGGAAACTATAGTATCCTGGATAATCTTTTCACTTCATTTACAAAATACTCTTTAACTTCTTGCCAGTCACAAGCAGCAATCATGTTTGGCATAGGTTCCTTTTCAGCATCTTCAAAATAGCACAGGCTTCGAAGAATGTGATTTGTGTTAAATTGAACTCCAACGTATTTTACTGAAAGTTCTGGAATAAGGGCATCTACTGGTTTAAATTCCCGGGCAACGAAAAACAGGTCGATAAAATCCTTTATGGAACCTCGCTGGGAAATCGCAACCATTTTCATCAAAGCGATATCACGTACAGAAGCCACGTTGAGACCATTCCACTCTATCAGGGGATCCAACAACCTGTATGGATATTTAAAAAAACTTATGCGTACGCTGTCAAGATTGCCGACAATAGTTCCCTTTCCTATTTGATCAAGCCGAAGATTGCCTGCCGTCCTCAGATGATCGACCATCGCCATTTCTTCCACTTCTGATTCACTAAAGAAATCAAGGTCTATAGAAGTCCGGTGACCCAGATGCAAGGCAAGAGCGGTCCCCCCTGCAAGATAATAAGGACTCAACCATGGAAGGTTTTTGAGCTTTTCAATTAGTCTGTTGGTATCAGGTGAGATGGTTTCTGAAAACAAAATACCTCTCTTCTCGAAATATTTAGTAATATTGTCCAGAGGTTTACCGTTTTAGGAGAAAGCCTGCGACTTGATTTTACAACACTTCTAATGGCTTCATCGCCAACGATTCCCCTCAAAAACCGGATGTCCTTCCACTGCCCATACTCCAATACACGCTCGATTGTATGTTCCGGCCAATCAAGAAGTTCGCGACCTGTAAATTGAGTGTCCCAGAAATAGGCGCTGAAATGATCCGGCAAAAGACTTTGAGATTTCACTATTAATTTACCATTATTCATAAATTATTTCTATTATAATTAAGACGTTATTGTCAATTGATTTATAGATAGGATTCGGGAAACAACAAGAACCGCTATGCCGGTATTAATCTGATTTATAGAGAAGAGACATTCTTAAAGAAAATCAGCCGGTAATTAACCCTGAAAGGACTATCTATTCTTCAGAAAAACAATAAATCTGCCTGCATCGCAAAACCGGCTTCTCACATTGCATGCAATTTTTTTCAAAAGCTGGGATTCCGCAATATCGGAAAAAAATAAGGGGGCAAAACGAAAAGTTTTTGATGATCTTCGAAATTGAGCGCGAAGAAGATGGTCGATGAATTTGAGGAATGGGCTGAGCCTAATCCGTATCAATGACGGCTTTAATCGCTGTTTTGATCTCATCTAATACTTTAGCTGACACTAAGCCGGTTTTCCTTAAAAACCGTTTTGTAGATACAGACCTGATCTGAAATGTATCAATGGCAGATGGTTTTGTGAGTTTATTTTCGCTGTCTGGTTCTATTTTTACCATCCATATGGCGTTATGAAAACGATCCTTCCATTCTGTTATAGGCACAATCACTTTTAGAGGTAGAATTCCGATTGCATCATCATTAATAATAACGGCAGGCTGCTGCTTCTTGATTTCGGCTCCGATAGTGGGGCTTAAGTTTATTTCCCATATTTCTCCATGTTTCATAGGAAATCCTCAGCATCTATATCGGTAAAGGCAGTGAGTTCTTTGTTTTGTGTATAGTCAGGGAGAAGCTCCTGCGCTTTTTGGGCCATTAAGCTTTTTCTGCGCTTTATTTTTAACTCCTTAATGAACCGGCTAAGAGCTTCAAGAAGAGGCTAAAACAAATTCACACCTGCGAATTATTCTGGCAAAAGATATTAAATCTTGATGAACTCGTAAAAAGTCGTCACTCCGGTGAAAACCGGAGTTCAGATGGTCTGTCCGCCAACGCACTCTGACGGACTTGAAAGGACTGGATAGCGCTAACGGTTAGCGCTGACGGTTAGCGCTTACGCTTCACTACGTGTCACTTCGTGTCACTACGTGTCCGGCTGAAGTTTATCCCGCACTTGATGCGGGGCCGGAATGACGAAAAACGGTATTTTCCGACTTTTTACGAATTCATCAATATTGTTCAAGCTTTTTATATAAAAGAAAATCCACATCACCTGTGCGGGATAATTCTTGCTTAAAAAATCGATTTTTGGTAACTACTCAGGTTCAAAGTTCCGGGGTTCAAGGTTCCGGGGTTCAAGGTTGCTCGCTTCGCTCACAATCGGTCGACTATGAGGCTGTCCGAAAACACGCCAAAGTTGTCATTTCGAGTCCGCCAGAGCCCTTTGGCGGACGAAGAAATCTTATTGTATTGAAAATACGTCGATTTTAGATTATGACCAAACTTAAAACCACCTCACAGATACTAAAAAAACGCGCCAGACAAAAGCAGGGAAGCTATTTCTCAAAAATTGTCAGATTTCTTTTCTGGTCAATACTTTTTCTTATAATATCCGGAGGGTTTTCAATTGTTGGCATTTATTTCTACCTGTGTGAGGATCTCCCTCAAATATCTTCTCTGGCGGATTACCGTCCTCCGGTAATCACAACGGTCTTTTCCGACGACAACTCAAAGATTGCCGAATTTTATAAAGAACGCAGAATTGTGGTTCCTTTGTCTGATATCCCGCAAGTGATGATTGACGCGTTTATCGCGGCAGAGGATGCAAGATTCTTAAAACACAAAGGAATAGATTTTTTTAGCATTATCAGAGCTTTTTTAAAAAATATCGAAGCAGGAACCATTGTCCAGGGCGGCAGCACTATTACACAACAGGTTACAAAGTCCTTTTTTTTAACACCGGAAAGAAGTTATAGCCGCAAAATAAAAGAGGCTACTCTGGCATATAGAATCGACAAAACATTTACTAAAGAAGAAATCCTTTTTTTGTATTTAAATCAAATTTACTTAGGGCATGGGGCATATGGAGTGGAAGCGGCTTCCGAGAACTATTTCGGAAAACCGATCAGAGAACTTAACCTTGCAGAATGCTCTATTTTGGCAGGATTACCCCAGGCTCCCAGCCGATATTCCCCTTTCAGATATCCTGAAAGGGCAAAACAGCGCCAGATATATGTTTTAAATCGAATGGTTGCCGAAGGCTATATAACCAATATTCAAGCCACGGAAGCCATAAATGCAAAGCTTGATATAAAGCCAAGGCGCAACTGGTTTATTCAAGAAGCTCCTTTTTATACAGAACATATAAGACGTTATATTGAAAAAAAATATGGACCTGACATCTTATACAAGGAGGGGCTAAAAATTTATACAGCCGTCAATCTTGATATGCAAAAAACAGCCAGGGCTGAAATAGAAAAAGGCTTAAAAGCCCTTGACAAACGTCAGGGTTACCGGGGACCTTTAAAGCATATTGCTATGGAAGAAATTGAAGCCTTTTCACAAGAGATTCAAAATGAGCTGGATAAAGAGCCTGTCACAGAAGGAAAAATCGTCACCGGCGTTATAATCTCGATTGACAACATTAATAATACCGCAACCGTTCGCATAGGAAATGCCCGGGGTATAATAAAAATTGCCGATATGCGCTGGGCAAGAAAACCAGCCCCCAATGTCCCCTACTATGAATGCAGAATCGAACATCCAGGAGATGCACTTAAAACAGGGGATATTATTCTTGCCAAAATTAAAGGTAAACCAGCAGATTCGGATATATTGGAGCTTGCCCTTGAGCAGAAACCGGATGTTCAAGCTGCCTTATTGTGTATTGAAAATGAAACAGGTCTTGTAAAGGCAATGATAGGGGGGCTGGATTTCCGGGAAAGCCAGTTTAACAGAGCCACGCAATCTAGACGGCAGCCCGGTTCGGCTTTTAAGCCGATAATATATGCGGCGGCGCTTGACAAGGGATATACGCCTGCAAGCATGATAATTGATTCCCCCATTGTTTTCCAGGACACTGAGCGTGACTTCACCTGGAAACCTAAGAACTACGGAGAAAAATTTTACGGCCCTACCCTTTTCCGCAATGCTCTTGCAAAATCGCGCAATGTTGTGACTATTAAGATTTTAATGGGTATAGGTATCGACTATGCCATAGATTACGCTAAAAAACTTGGTATCACGTCAAAATTGAGCAGAGATCTTTCGATAGCCCTTGGTTCTTCAGGCGTGTCCCTGCTTGAAATGGTCGGGGCTTACTCTGTTTTTGCCAATTCCGGCTATCTTGTGGAACCTGTCTTTATTATGAAAATTGTCGACCGGGATGGGAATATTATGGAAGAAATAAAGCCTGAAAAGAAAAAGGCGATAGATGAAAGCACGGCCTATATCATGACAAGCCTTCTTGAAAGTGTGGTCAAACATGGAACCGGCCGCAGGGTTCGGGCGTTAAACAGGCCGGTTGCAGGTAAAACCGGCACAACTAATAATCTGCATGACGCCTGGTTTGTGGGATATACGCCACGCTATATTACAGGAACCTGGGTGGGTTTTGATGATGAAAATTGCCTTGGAAAGGCGGAAACAGGCTCCAGGGCCGCAAGCCCTATATGGCTTGACTTCATGAAGAAAATACTTAAAAATAAACCTGTCAGGGTTTTTCAGGCGCCGGAAGGTGTTGTGTTTTCAAAAATCGATGCTGAAACAGGTCTGCTGCCTGGTGTTGAGTCTAAAAAGACAATTTTTGAATGCTTCAAGGAAGGAACGGTTCCAACAGAATATACAAAAAAACCGGATTCTATAACAGGGCCGGAACAGTTTTATAAATCAGACATGTAAAAGGATTGATGATTGCCTGCCCGCCATCGCTCTCGCTGTAACCAGATATGCGAAATTCAAGAGTTTGTACTCAGGCGAGGCAGGCGGGTCGATTTATGATTGTCGATTGAAAAGATAGAGCACTTCGGTTCCTCAGCATAAACTCAGCGATTCCATCAATCAACAATCAACAATCATAAATCATCAATCCAAAGGGGTCAGGATTAGGTTGAAAGTGGTTGCCTGTCTGAGGATAACAACTTAAACAGCTTCTACTCAATTTCCATCATGTCTTCTGCAAGCGTTATATCGGGGATAATCTCTATTAATTTAATGTGAAATTTTGTTTTAAGAATTTCGATATTCCTGTTTTTTAAGCCCCTCATTTTGGAAATATTTTTCGGGTTCACCCTTATTGAAATCATATCATGTAAATCCTTTTTCGATTCCAGTATAGATACGGCCTTATCAAGAAATATCTCAGAATATACAAGGCCACCAAAAGCAGGATGATACGGCCCTGCCAGAATTGTCGATCCTTTTGTTAAAAGTTCAAGCGCTCTTCTCGCAGCATCCTGCTCGGCAACCTTTTTACTTTTGCCAATACCCTCCACTACAAATTCGTAAACCTTAAGTTGCACTCTGAATGTCTTGTCATGATCCGGGCCGCTTGCACTTATGACCCTGTAAACAGGCGCCGCATTATGAGTTTCCTGAACAAGTTCCTGGATCCGGCTTTTGTAATCACGGTCCGCTGCCGGGGCTGAAACAAGATGAAAGAGGGACGAAAAATGGGCGCTTATAATTTTAAATGCCGCATCAAACCCGCCATCCAGATATACAGCGGCAATGATGGCTTCAAACGTATCAGCTAAAATTGATTTCTTTTCCTTGCCGTTTGTCTGAATCTCTCCCTTGCCTAATTTAATATATCGACCGAGCTCTATTTTATGTGCAATGGTTGCAAGCTGAGATTCATTAACAAGGATAGAGCGCATTCTGGACAGGTCACCCTCATTCATATCCGGATATTGCTGCATTAGGATATGCCCGATAACAAGGTCTAATACAGCATCTCCCAAAAATTCAAGCCGTTCGTTATCCTTCATGTCTGTGTCAAGCTGTTCATTGGCAAATGAACTGTGGCAGAGAGCCTCCTCAAGGATATTGATATTATTAAATTTATATAGCAAGTTTTGTTCAAATTCAGAAAGATCTATTTGGTCCATTTCATTAACTTTAGGCACTTTAGCTCACTTTAGGCACTTTAGCTCACTTTATTAATTTCTCATAAAGTTCATAAGGTACAAAAAGATCGCCTTTGCCTGATCCCATTTTTATATCAGGTTTAATAGAGCCGTGAAAATCGGTCCCGCCGGTCATTAATAGGCTATAACGGTTTGCAACCTTAGCATAATAGGCGGTTAAATCGGGTGGGTGTTCAGGATAATAGGTCTCTATGCCCTTGAGGCCTATTTCCTTTAAATTTGCAATCAAATGTTCAAATCGATTTTTATCTTTAATGTGCAAAAGAACTGGATGAGCTAATACTGGAATGCCTCCGGCGCCAAGTATAACCTCAATTGCCCGCTTGCAGCCAAGGCGATATTTGTCAACATATGCCGGCCTTCCTGTGCCAAGGTATTTATCAAATGCTTCATTAATCGATTTCACAAAACCTCTTTTCACCATAATCTGGGCAATATGAGGTCTTCCAAGCTGGCCTTCGCCAAATTCGTTCGCAACATCTTTTAAGGAAATATCTATTCCCAGATTATTAAGACGCTTAACGATTTTAGGATTCCGATTTTTTCTGGCATCCTGGAGCTGATCAAGTGCCTGGTTCAAAACCGGGTCGTCAAGCCTGATAGAATAGCCCAGCATATGGAAACTTCCGGTACAGGGAAAAGACGGATCAAAGGACGCGCTAATTTCCACACCGGTTAAAAACTTAAGTGAAGTGGGTATGCCAAAGGCGAGCGCCTCTTTTGAGCCGTCGATAGTGTCGTGATCGGTAATTGCGATAGCGCCTAAGTTAAGACTATGGGCAAGGGAAATGATTTCTGGCGGAGAAAGTGTTCCGTCAGAAGCTGTAGAATGGATGTGAAGGTCTATCCTCACATGCTCTTTATAATCCAAGGGCTTTTTCTAAAGCCTCCTCTTTGGTTTTGCATTCAATGCACTGCGTGGTGACAGGTCTGGCTTTAAGACGGTTAATAGAAATATCTTCTCCGCACTTTTCACAAATTCCAAAGGTGTCATTATCAATACGCTCAAGGGCTTTTTTAATCTTTTTTATCAGCTTGTTTTCCCTGTCTCTTATACGAAGCATAAAATTGCGGTCTGACTCTAAGGATGCCCGGTCTGTTGGATCCGGGAAATTCTCTTTCGGAGCGGTCATGCCGGAGACGGTATCATCCGCACGGCTCAAAAGCTCTTCCAGCCGCTTGGTAAGAAGTTCTTTAAAATATTGTACATCCTTCTTTTTCATGCTTAACCCTTAATATATTAAATATATTTATTTAAAAAAAATTAATTAAACATAATTTAATATATTAGTAAAGGCAAAATTTGATGGTTTCGTAAAATTGAGCAAAAGTGGGCGTTTTGCAAAGGTCTCGCTAAGCAACCTCTTGGAGAAACCTTTCAAGTGTCTTCATGTTGTTTACATTATAGATTTTGCAAGGATAATCTTCAGGTAAAATCTTTTTTAACAAACCGGTAAGCACCTTTCCCGGGCCGATCTCTGCAAAAATTTCCACCTTTTCATCCATTAGCCTGCACATTGAATCATACCATCTGACAGGGTTGCAAAACTGTTTTGCCACAACAGCCTTAATCTCATCAGAATTCATTGCAAAATCTGCGGTAACATTATGTATTATGGGTATCTCAGGCGTAGTAAAGGAAGCGGTTTTAAGAAATTCCTTGAATTCATCTTCAGCTCCTCTTATCAATTCGCTATGCCATGCCCCGCTTACCTTTAATGGAATTGTCCTTGCTCCCTGTGAAGAGGCAAGCAACGAAACCTTCTCAACCTGAGCAGGAGCGCCGGTTGTAACGATTTGATATGCGGTGTTGTGATTTGCCACAGCCACAACCCCCTCTGCCTGAACCTCTTTAACAAGTTTATCAACATCATCTATTGAAAGTCCTATTATTGCATGCATAGCCCCTTTATGCCTGGTAGATTCCCTGTGCATCAACTCTCCCCGCTTTAAAACAAGGCTGAATACATCCTCTTTTAAAACAGCCCCTGATCCATATAGCGCGCTGAATTCGCCAAGACTGTGACCCGCCGTAATATTAGGTTTTACGCCCTCTTTTTCCACTGCGGCAAGACAGGCAAGGTTCACGGCGGTTACAGCAGGTTGCAGGTTGACGGTCATGGTAAGATCTTCTATGGGGCCTTTAAAGCAGAGTCTTGATAGATTTATCTTCGTGATCTCCTCTGCCATGTCAAAAAGTTCCCGCACAAAATCGTATTCCTTATAAAGTTCAAGACCCATGCCGATTGACTGGGACCCCTGGCCAGGGAAAAGAAATGCTGCTTTCTTCACTCTAATCCTCCGTAATTAGTCGAGTGCTGACCTCTGACTTCTGGCATCTGACCTCTTTTGATTGATGATTTATGATTGTTGATTTGCCTGGTTCCTATGCTCCAGCGTGGGAACGAGAAACCTCTGCCCCCCGACTTCAGTTTCTTTTGTTTTTCATTCGACGTTCGATGTTGGATGTTCGATGTTGGACGTTCATCTTTTAATCCTGACCTCCGCCCTCTGTCACTCATCCAGCTTGAACAGCTTTCTGGTAGTATCAAGGTATATGGATTTGTTCCCATGACAACCATTGTTCTTTAAAAAAAGGGTCGGATCATGCAAAATTTTGTTTATCAACGCATCCGTCATCCTGTAGATAGCCTGACAATCGGCATCTGTCAGGTGATTTAAATTTTGCAGCGTTTTCTTTACCTCCGTTTTTGCAATGGCATCTATTTTATTCCTTAATGCAATAATTGTAGGCACAGCATTCAGGCTTTCATACCATTGCCTAAACCGGATTACAGCCTCATCAACGATTCTTTCCCCCTTGCGGGCCTCTTTATTACGATCCCCGATATTTTCATCAATAACCCCTTTTAAATCATCAATATCATAAACATAGGAATTGGTAAGATCGTTGATTTCAGGGTCAATATCACGTGGGACCGCGATATCGATAAAAAAAATGGGACGGTTTCGCCTGCTGCGCATGACCCCCTTGACATGGTTGCGCTTGACAATAAAATCAGGCGAGCCTGTTGAACTTATTACAATGTCCACAGATTTTAAATAATCTGTAATCTCCTCAAACCGTATTGCCTTGCCATTGAAATTTTTTGCCAGCTCAACGCCCCGTTCAAAGGTTCTGTTTGCAACAACAATATCACCCACCCTGTTTCTAAGTAAATGCTCAACTGCGAGCTCCGCCATTTCACCCGCTCCGATAAGGAGCACTTTTTTGCCTTCAAGGCTGCCGAATATTTTCCGTGCAAGCTCGATTGCCGCATAACTTATTGATACTGCATGATCACCTATTCCTGTTTCAGTTCGAACACGTTTTGCCACAAAAAAGGTTCTGTGCAACAACCTGTTAAGAATAACGCCTGATGCCTTTTTCGAGATGGCTGTCAGATACGCCTCCTTTATCTGCCCTAAAATCTGAGGCTCTCCGACCATCATCGAATCCAGGCTTGACGCAACCCTGAAAATGTGGCGCACCGCCTCATCGCTCTCATGGATGTAAAGAGCATTTTCAAAACTGGCAACAGGAATGTTCTTAAATTCTGAAATAAACATCTTGGCGGCTTTCAAAGCATCTGAACGATTGTCTGTCGCTAATAAAATTTCCATGCGATTACACGTGGAAAAAAGTACTGCCTCAATAACTGCCGGATCCTTTTGAAAAGCTTCCAGAGCGGCGGCAGTCTCATCTTTAGAGAAAGCAAGACACTCCCTGAGTTCAACAGGGGCTGTTTTATGGTTCAATCCAACTAATATAATATCAAGCATAGCTGTTTATGTAATCGTTCACGGTTCACAGTTAACGGTTTACAGTTTTTTTAATAAATATAGTAACGGTTCACGGAACGTTGAAATTAGAAAATAGAAATTAGAAATTTGGCCTTCATGCTTTTGTACTGTTCTTTCCAATTTCCAATTTCCAATTTCTATTTTAATCTCTCCCAAATTTCTAATTTCCAATTTCAAGTTTCAAGCCCCGCCACGGCGGGGCTAAGGGCTTTACAGCCTGGTAAACACCTCATGATGTCCTTTTAAAAAGAAATTTACCCCCAAAAAGGTAAACAATAAAACCGCAAACCCGATAATGGCCATTATTGCCGAACGCCGGCCACGCCATCCAACGGCCAGACGCTCATGGAGCAGCACCGCATATAATATCCATGTAATGACTGACCAGACCTCCTTTGGATCCCAGCTCCATAATTTACCCCAGACCGATTTTGCATAAACAAAACCCGCTGCAAGACCGATACTAAGAAAGGTAAATCCAACAACAATACAGGCATATCCGGTATAATCAAGCAGCTCCAATGAGGGGAGGCGTTTAAAAAAAAAGCCGTGGCGCTTTGTTTTGATGGCGCGCTCCTGCATAAGATATAAAATGCCAAGCCCGCATGCCAGGGCAAAGGATGCCTCGCCGATAAAGATTGTAAAGATATGAAGCACCAGCCAAAAACTGTTAAAAATATTCTTGGCCTGCGCAGATTCCGCCGGCAATTGGGAAGCAATAAGCATTACAATAGCTGCCAGCGGCGCAGCATATATGCCAAGAATCTTAAGGTTGAATTTATACTGGAATATAATAAAAACACCGACAACAGTCCACCCTGCTATAGTAACGGTTTCGCGAAGATTATGAACAGGAATGGTCCCTGTTTGAATAAACCAATAGACGATTGCGGCTGAATGCCACAAAAAACCGGTAATCAGCAGATAGTGTCCTATTTGATGCAGATATTTTTTTTGAATAAAAAGATATAACAGGTATCCTGCCGTGCTAACTGAATAAAATAACACAGTAATATAAATCACAATATCCATCTATCGCACCTTAAATTGGTCGAGTGGGAAAATGGTCGAGTGGTTGTCCCAACTCGACTACTCGACCACTCGACCACTCGACTAAACTATCTGTCTGTTTTCATCAATGATTCGAAATCATACCCTTTGCCGAAAATTTCAAAAAGCAGTGAGTTTATATCTTCCTTTTTATTGTTTTTTATCATTTCTATGAGACCGCTGCTTATCAGTTGTTCAAAAAGATGTTTATGAGCCTCAGGCTGATGCTTTTTTCGTAAAAGTTTTTTTCGTATAGCCCCCATCAAACGCAAAAACTCTGCATATTCCTCTCCGAACTGCTTTTCAAGCTCTTTCCGAAGTTTTTTTGCAAAAGCAGGGCTTTTCCCTGAAGTAGAGATGGAAATCACAAGGTCCCCTCTGTTCACGATAGACGGGAGTATGAAATTGCAGACTTTAGGGCGATCCGCAATATTGCACAGCATATTTAGTTTTTCTGCATCACCACTGATTTGACGGTTTAATTCTTCGTCATCGGTTGCGCCAATGACAAGAAAAGTCCCGTCAAGATCGGAAGTCTGATAAGGTCGTTTTTTCAATGTTATCACACTGTTATCGGCCAACTCCAGAAGCTTTTCAGAAGCAACAGGGCTGACAACTATAATGGTTGCGCCACAATCGAGAAGCGTTATAACCTTACGCGTGCCGACAGAGCCGCCGCCCACAACCAGGCATTTTCTGTTCAAAATATCAAGATTTACCGGATAATATCTCATAAAAACCAACCTGTTATAGAAAAAATTAACCTATCAAAAGATCAGGCATCAATAGTTATCTTCATCAAATCCTCAGCTAAAATCAGCGGTCCGGACCAGGTTTTGCGGCACTGGTTTTCAATATCCACCTGATCGCATTCAGGATAAAAGTGGGTCAGAACCAGTTTGCGAACATTTGCCTGCGTGGCGATTTCGCCAGCCAGAGAGGGTGTCAGATGTCCCCTTACCTTTAATTCATCTGGAAGGGCAGATTCACAAATAAGAAGATCTGCATTTTTTGCCAGGATAACAAGGTTGTCGGAAAAATCAGTATCACCTGAATAGACAACCGATTTTCCCTTTAAGCCGGTTATCCGATAGGCTATGCTTTCATCAGTGTGCTCAACCGGAATCGACTCCACAATAAAATCGCCAAAATCAAGAGAATCTTTTCCTTTGTTATCCATCTCAACAACATTAAGCAGCCCCGGCTTAAGCTCTATCCATTCTCCGTAAGCAATTTTAAGCCTGTCGTAAAACCCTGCAAAGCCCTTTCCCGCAATGATTGTAAGAGGTTTTTGCCGGCGCTCAATATCAGGGTACTTGGTGGCAAACAAAAAGCAAGCCAGCTCTCCTGTATGATCGGGATGTAAGTGGCTGAAAAAAATAAAGGAAATATCGAAAATTTTTGTGCCGGCTTCAAGAAGCCTCCTCATTGTACCGGCTCCGGAATCAAACAGCAGCTTTTTTCCGTCTGTTTCCATCAAAACAGAGCATGAACTTCGCTTGAGAGAAGGCACGCATGTGCCTGAACCCAGTATGGTCACAGAGATGTCATTGCTGGTGGTTGCCATTATCGCCTAATCCCTTTTTTGTAAGCGTTCACGGAACGTTTCATCTCTCCCAAATTTCAAGTTTCAAGTTTCAAGCCGTGAACGGCTACCCTTTTTTCAATCTGATTTGTGATCCACCTGAGCAATATTTTATCATCCTTATATTTTACATGTTCTTCTAAATCAGGAATTGGAATTTCGGCACGAGCCATGTTTTTATGACCGCCCGCAGAACCGATATGTCCAAAGCTCTGTTTGGCGACCTCACCTGCATTCCTGCGAAGGCCGTCATTTCTGAAAACAACGATCAGTTTTTTATTACATATGCCGGAAATAATGCTCCACCTGACAGAATTTACCTTCATGAAAAAATCGGCAATAATCACGCATACATCCGGATTTACCACCGGGCCAAGATGCACATATACCGTGTTTTTACGCCTGCGCATGTTCTCAAGAGCGATTTTGAAATACTTAAGGAAATCAAGACGCATTTCTGTCTGCTCGATTTTTTGCGCAAGGTGAACGTTGGCATGGTGAAAAAGAAACTGGAATGCCCGGACATCTTCAAATGAAGTCTGCCTGACAAAGTTGTCTGTATCTGTCTTTATGGCAAAAAACAGGCCGGTAGCCAGCTTGGAAGAGGGTTTTATTCTGGCTGCTCGCAGGTATTCGGTCAAAATACTGGCAGCAGCGCCATATTGCGGACGGATGTCCATAAAAGAGGCATGTGCGCCTGTTTCAGGATGATGATCTATTATTACATCAGGATTAATCCCTGAAAAAGACTCATTATGTTCCGGCTGGGAATCAAGTATGACAAAACGGTTGAACCCGGCTTTATCAATCTTTGATATATGTGTTAGATTGACTCCCAAAAGCCGGATCATGGCTAAGTTGTCCGGACGTTTGATTGTATTGATATTTGAAATATCTACACTTGCCACTTTGCGCCACAGCAGTCTTTTAACTGCCATGGCACAGGCAATCGAATCCGGATCAGCATTAATTACGACAAGAACATGATCATCGCTGGAAAACTGATCATAGAAACAGCGCAATTTTTCAGAAGCAGTAAGACTCATATAAATATACTACGATGAGTTACGGCAGATTTCAATAAAAAACTGTTATATACTCCTGAAAACAATGCAATCCCCTTCGGCTTTTGCACTAACACTGCTTCCCTCCAAAATATTTCCTTTTAAAATTTCCATGGCCAGGGGATTTTCAATATACTTTTGTATAGCCCGCTTTAATGGCCGCGCGCCGTATATTGGATCATAACCTTTATCAGCAAGAAATGACATTGCGCTATCTGAAATAATAAGATTAATATTCTTTTCAGAAAGTCTTGCGCTGAGTCTTTTTATCTGAATCCCCACTATTTCACGAGTTTGTTCCGGTGTAAGGTTGTGGAAAATTATTATGTCATCTATTCTGTTTAAAAATTCAGGCTTAAAATTTGCGTGAAGCGCCTCTGTCACCCTTGATTCCATCTCTTCACGTCTTGAGACGTCAAGCTCCTGAATCCACTGGCTGCCGACATTTGAAGTCATGACAATTATGGTATTTTTAAAATCGACCGTTCTTCCGTGGCCGTCTGTCATTCGCCCGTCATCTAAGATCTGGAGCAGAACATTAAAAACTTCGGGATGAGCCTTTTCGATTTCGTCAAACAGCAACACGGAATAGGGCCTCCTTCGCACGGCCTCAGTTAAATAGCCGCCTTCTTCGTATCCCACGTAGCCGGGAGGAGCGCCGATAAGCCTTGAGACAGAATATTTTTCCATATATTCCGACATATCGATTCGTACCATTGCCTGTTCACTGTCGAAAATAAATCCTGCAAGGGCCTTGGCAAGTTCTGTCTTGCCTACACCTGTGGGGCCCATGAATATAAATGACCCAATTGGCCGGTTTTGATCCTGTAATCCGGAACGTGCCCGGCGGACAGCATTTGAAACAGCTTCAACAGCCTGCTTTTGCCCGATAACCCTTTTCCCGATACGATCCTCCATATGTACAAGCTTTTCCTTTTCACCCTCAAGCATCTTGCTGACCGGAATTCCTGTCCACCTGTATATTACCCCGGCAATATCTTCAGCATCAACTTCTTCCTTGAGCATTTTGCTGTCTTTCTGAAGGTCAGATAGTTTTACCCTTGCCTCATCTAAGCGTTTTCTCAGATCAGCCGCCTTTCCGTATCTGATTTCAGCAACCTTTGCCAGATCTCCATCCCTTTCTGCCTGCTGCTCTTCAACGCCTAACTGCTCGATCTTTTCCTTGATCTCTCTTATTGTTTTAATGGCTGCTTTTTCATTATGCCAGTGGTCTTTCATTTTATCGAGCTCACCCTGCATGATCTCCAGCTCCTTTTCAAGCTTTACAAGCCTCTCCTTTGATGCTGGATCAGACTCCTTTTTCAAGGCTTCACGCTCGATTTCAGACTGGGTTATTTTATGCTGAATCTCATCTATTTCCGCAGGCATGCTATCTATTTCCATCCTGAGCTTTGAAGCGCATTCATCCATCAGATCAATCGCCTTGTCAGGAAGAAAGCGATCTGAAATATAACGGCTTGAAAGGGTTGCGGCAGCTACAATGGCTGAATCCTTAATCCGCACGCCGTGGTGCACCTCGTACTTTTCCTTTAAACCGCGAAGAATAGAAATCGTATCCTCCACGCTTGGCTCACGCACCATTACAGGTTGAAACCGCCTTTCAAGCGCGGCGTCCTTTTCAATATATTTCCTGTATTCTTTCAATGTGGTAGCGCCCACGCAGCGCAATGTTCCCCTGGCAAGAGCGGGCTTTAACATATTTGAGGCATCCATCGATCCTTCGCTTGCGCCTGCCCCAACTAAGGTATGAAGCTCATCTATGAAAAGGATTACCTCCCCCTCTGCGCGCTCCACCTCTTTTAAAACCGCTTTCAGGCGATCCTCAAATTCGCCCCTGTACTTGGCGCCCGCAATCAGCGCTCCCATATCGAGAGCAACTACCCGCCGATTTTTCAGACTCTCGGACACATCCCCTTCAACTATGCGTTGGGCAAGACCTTCAACAATCGCTGTCTTTCCGACCCCAGGTTCGCCTATAAGAACAGGATTATTCTTGGTGCGTCTCGAAAGCACCTGAGCAATACGCCTGATTTCGTCATCACGGCCAATAACCGGATCAAGCTTCCCAAGGCGGGCAAGATCGGTCAGGTCTCGGCTGAATCTGTCAAGGGCCTGGTATTTTTCTTCAGGATTAGGATCGGTTATCCTTTGCGATCCGCGAATATCCATAAGAACCTTTAGGATAGATTCCCTTTTTATCCCGCAGCGGCCTAAAATCTCTGCCGCCTTACAATCCTTTTTATCTGAAATCGCCAGGAACATATGCTCAATACTTACATATTGATCCTTCATCTTAGCTGCTTCAACAAAAGCCGCCTCAAGCACATCATTAGTTATCTGAGAAATATGAACGTCACCCATTCCGCTTCCGCTTATCTTTGGAAGTTTATCAATAACAAGCGCCAGCTCCTGGGCAACACTGTTTGGAGAAACGCCAAGCTTGCGGAGCATTGCCGCTGCTATCCCTTCCTCCTCTGCCAACATCGCGCTCATTAAATGTTCAGGCTCAATCTGCTGGTTATTATGCTGTGAGGCCAGGGCATGGGCATTTTGAATAAGCTCCTGTGATTTTATGGTAAATTTATCAAAACGCATAATGCCTCCTGCTTAGTGCCTGAACGAAAAGACCGTTCAGACACAATTTTGAATTTGAAATTGTGAATTTTAAATTTCATAACTTCACTAAAAATAAACACTTGGCATTTGATGTCAAATTACGATCAGATATATATCCATAACCTGATTTAAATTGATTTTTTCGGCAATGTGTGTGATTTTACATTGCAGCTTCTTTTTGTTAAAAAAATGGCAAAACTAACACCAGGCCAACGAGAAGAAATTATCAGACGACGTGGGACAAAGTCTGATAAGACTGGGAAAACAACATCCAATAAAAATAATATCATTAAGAGTCAAAGGCAGACCTGACCCCTTTTATTCATTGGGCAACAGCCCGTCAAGCTTTGGCACCTTTATCCTTCTTTTTTTTCACCTGTTGACCTAAAACAAAAACCCTATATCTTTAATTTGTGTTAGGTAATAAAACACTATCTTGACATAAAATCAAACATGTGCTAAATCCATAATAAAATGGAGGTTATAATCATGGATAGGTTTTATAAAAATCTAGGAGTAAGGATTAAAAAGATAAGAGAAAAAATAGACTTATCTCAAGAAGCATTGGCTAGAAAGTTGGGAATAAGCAGAGTCGCTATTTCACAAATAGAAACCGGGAATAGAAAAATTAGTGCGGAAGAGATAGTTAAGCTTGCTAAAACATTTAATATTCCTACGGATGTTCTGTTAGATGTTAAAAAAGATATTGAGGTTATATTTGAAAAAGCCATGAAGAAATCGGGGAAAAAACAAGAACTTAGAATTAGTGTTCCTCAACGGAATCTGCAAAAATTCAAGGAGATATTAATTTATATTCTTGAGAAAGTTGGGTCTAAACCGAATGTAGGAGAAACAGTTCTGTATAAACTTCTTTATTTCATAGATTTTAATTTTTATGAGAAGTATGAAGAGCAATTAATAGGAGCAACCTATATAAAAAACCATCATGGACCAACACCTAAAGAATTCATAAAGGTTGTAAAGGAAATGGAGGGTAAAGAATTAGTAAAGGTGACGGATAAATATTTTCAATATCCTCAGACTAAATATTTGCCTTTAAGAAAATCCGATCTTACTCAGTTCAAAGCACACGAAAAAGAAATCATTGATGATGTTTTAAATAATTTGTCAAATATGAATGCTTCTGAGATCAGCGAGTACTCCCACAACGATGTTCCCTGGCAAACTACCGAGGATGGAGAAATCATTGAATATGAAGCAGTATTTTATCGAACTTTGCCTTATTCAGTGAGGAATTATAGTGAAGAAAGTCTTTAAGGAAATACGGAAACTTACTGAATTTGAAAAAGATTTCAAGAAACTGGCAAAAAGATTTAAAACTCTTGATGATGATATCGAAACTTTTATTAATAAACAGCTCAAACTTACTCATAAACTGGGAATTGACAATAAAGGAGTTGTTCCTATCTCCGGGTTGGGAATTGAAATTCCTAAGATATATAAAGCAAAAAAATTTGCTTGCAAAGCTCTAAAAGGGCGTGGAGGAATGAGTGGCATAAGAATCATATATGCATATTATGAAAAAGAAGATGTTATTGAATTTATAGAGATTTATTTTAAAGGCGATAAGGCAGACGAGGACAAAAAACGAATTATAAAAAATTATAGCTAAAAGAGAAGACTAAAATGGGAAAGAAAATAACGACTTTTATTGAGTTATTCTTAATAAATATAGAATCTGCTCAATATATAAGTTATGTTTGAATAATTTAAAAATAGGAGGAGTCAATGGATATCAACGTCCCATACATGCCGTCGGTTAAAAACCTGCACGTTATTCTTGATAAAGTACAACACGCCGCAGTTCCAGATGCCTTTGGATATGATTTCTTATGTGATCTTGGGTTTTCTAGTTCGAATGATAGGTCTGTTGTCAAGATGTTGAAGTATCTTGGCTTTTTAGACACTTCCGGCAGACCACAAACAAGCTATCGAGAATTTGTGAATCCCTCAAAGACAAAAGTGATTTTAGCCGAAAGACTTCGTGCTGCATATGACGATCTCTATGTAAGCAATAAAAAGGCTCACGAGATGACAGTTGAGCAACTAAAGGGATGGTTTAAAAGCAAAACAGGGAAAGGTGATGCGGTTGCAATAAAGATTGCAACAACATTTAAAACTTTGGCTGATTAAAAAAAATGGGGTCAAGTCTGCCTTTGACCCTTAATAATTTTGAGCAAGGGTCAACCGTAGACTTGACCCCATTTTTTGAGCAAGGGTCAACCGTAGACTTGACCCCATTTTCACGTTTTATAATTGCTTGGGTTAGATGGTGATATGCCTGATAGGGAATAATGAAGAAAAGTAACATATTTTTTGCACAATAACGTAATGTGTGTTACTGTGCAAAAAACACTTTAACATTAAGAAAAAAAAATGGGGTCAAGTCTGCCTTTGACCCTTAATAATTTTGAGCAAGGGTCAACCGTAGACTTGACCCCATTTTCATTTTACAAAAGTAGATCCCCTATTCTTTTTTGGAATTGGGAAATCTTGGGAGGAGAGGGGGGGGAATCTTGAGGACGTTGTTGACTATGTTGAATAACTTTCCATGTAGAATAGGAGGGGAATAATTTGGGATGTCCGTGACATTTCAACATTCTATCAGGAGCAAGACCTTCGGGGACATAATTAACTGTGTTGCATAATTGTAAGGCCAATAGAAACAATTCTACGAATTTAACAATGTCCACTCTGGCTTCCCAAAGGTCTCGAGGCTGGACAACGTATACTCAATTGCGAAACCCCGTTTTTCAACGGAAGAAACGGGGTTTCGCCGCCGTGTATGGCACGAAAACGTCTAATTTAAAATGGAGTTAGCTCATGAAAAGACAAGACGAATTCTTGATACTAGGATTTACAGGTGCCTTTTCTAGCGGATGCACAACTGCGTCACAGTTCTTCTTAAATGGTTTGAGTCGAGCCAAGAAAGACTTCATTGCCGCTAAGTCAAAGACCAACTCAGACATTGCAAACTTCTACAAACAAAGAAGAAACGAGATTGACCGTAAGGAAGCCAAGAAAGAAAGGACTAAGAAAATACTGAAACTCGCCAGGAAAAGGCAGATTATCAACGCATTAGAGAAAGTCGAAGACGTACCGTTTTTCTACATTTCAATGACGGACATAATGCACAGTTTGGTGATAGAATACTGCGTTACAAACGGGACGAAGCTATCACCTGTTCCTGATCGTTTTAAAGATGTCGTGGATTTAGTTTTGCAGTGGTGCAAAGATGAGGGACTGGATAGCGAGAGCCTTATCCAAATAGGGAATGCGTTAAGGGTGCGTGATATTGATAAAGGCAATGATGAAAAGGTGTTTGTTTACTTGAAAAAACTAAAATCATTTCGAAAGAGAATGAATGACTTATACAGGGACAACTCATTTAACTTGTTTGACACGATGCAAACAGTGGGAAATAACCTTCGGAAGTGCGGAAAACCATTTGTTGATGAAAAGGAACCATTCGGGGATCCTACATACTTGGACATTCTTTCAGAAAGAGCCGGTGAGGTCCTCAAATTCCATAGAAAGTGGAAGAAACGCCAAAATTCCCCTGATCATAGAACGTACTATTTAATCGAGTGTCTAAGGAATCCGTCTGAGGTGGACTATTTCCGAAAGCGATTCCATGAATTCTACTTGTTTTCTGTCTACGCGGACGAAGGCACGAGGCATGAGAGGGCAAGAAAGAATTACAAATTGTCTGAAGATGAGTGCGTTGCAATAGACAATGTGGATCAGGGCGGTGATTACCTTGGCGAGCCATACAAGCAAAACGTCAAACGTTGTGTGTACCTAGCCGACATCGCTCTCACAAACTGCAAGGAGTTTCACGATTTGCACGAGGAACTCCTCAGGTACTATGTCCTGATAAAACATCCAGGCTGCATAAAACCAACTCACACGGAACGGAACATGAATTTGGCTTATTCGATGAGTCTAAACTCTACGTGTATATGTCGACAGGTAGGTGCTGTCATAATAAACAAGAGCTTCGTGGTTGGTGCAGGATGGAATGATACAGGCGGAGGGCGTCTCGGTTGCGTTTATCGACTGCGAAGGGACGTTGTTGATACGAAGAACGAGGAGTTCCCTATATGTTCAGAAAGGGACCATGGACTGTTTCAGGAAATTATTGTTGGCCCAGATCGGAATCTTGATCACAGCTTTTGTTACAAAGACGAGATTGGCGAGTTGAAAAAGGAGATTGCGAGGAGGAAGGGGACTATAAGTGACGGTTGTAAGGAAGTGCTTGAGGATGTTGAAACACGCTCATTGCAATATTGCAGGGCATTGCATGCCGAAGAAAATGCAATACTTCAGACAGCCAAGATTGGCGGCAGACGGCTTCACGGTTCGACCTTGTATACGACCACCTTTCCTTGTGAGCTGTGTGCTAAGAAGATCTTACAGGTAGATATCAAGAGGGTCGTATACTGTGAGCCCTATCCCAAAAGTGTGTCTATGGACGTATTTTTTAAAGAGACAATGGCAAAAGTCGAAATCGTCCCTTTCGAAGGGGTTAAGTCACCTAGCTTCTTCAGACTGTTCAAACCTCCTTTCGATATAAAGGATTTGCAGCAACTTGAAGCGATCGAAACGGGACTTGGCGCAAAGGCTGGTCATGGACAAGGCAGTTAATGGAGCGCACCTGGGGGACGTCCTTGACGAATGGGGTCAAGTCTGCCTTTGGAATGGGGTCAAGTCTGCCTTTGACCCTTGCTCAAAATTATTAAGGGTCAAAGGCAGACTTGACCCCATTCTCTCGGCTATTAAGCCGTCTAATCTATGTTAGCCACAGGAATTTCACGATGATGCATGCTAATTTTAAGGACACTTGGCCGCCATCTTTCACACTTGATCAAGAAAAGATCCTCAACCTCTTGACTGGCGACCACTTCTATTCCAATCCGAGTGCAGCGTTGAGAGAGGCAGTGCTAAATGCGATCGATGCTGTAAACAGGCGGCGAAGGGTAGAACCTGCGTTTTTGCCCGAGATTACCGTGACCTTCAACCGCGATGATTTGACTCTAACGGTGACCGACAACGGTGTGGGAATGAGCCGTCTTGATGTTAGTGCGCTATTCACAAAAGTTGGTGCGTCAGCTGCTACAGCTGAGGTTAATAAGGAGTCGGTTGGCGAGTTTGGAATTGGTGTCATCAGTTACTTCATGGCAGCAGACGCCTTTACGCTTCAAACCAATGACGGCAAAGGCGAGCCTGTCGGTTTGTTGTTCAACAGAGAAATGCTGGCCGGCGGCGGTGCTTCTGAAGTGCCCCCTACACAGGAATCTCAGGGCACAGTGGTTACAATCCAGATACGAGACTCCGAAACCTTTGAACTTCTCCTCGACAAATTCCCTTACTGGTGTCGTGATGTTGAAGGGCTATCTGCCCGGGTTTTGCCGGAAGACCGAAATTTGGGTCAAGGCGGTTCAAACCGAGCGCACAACAGTGTGGTGGTAGAACTTCCTAAATGGGTGGAGCGGGCTCACTTGGCCCCTGTGACCGATCCTACCGGCTGGGATGCAATGACCGGCGTTTCGACCGTTGCGGTCCTCTATCGAGGAGTCTTCGTTCAGGAATTTGACGTTAAGAAGGCGTGGGGTATCGAAGGATCGATCGATGTAGACCCTAAGCACTTCAAGCCTCGGCTCAACCGTGAAGGCTTCGTTGAGGGTGCGTTTCAGGCTGAAGTGGAAAGCTTTCTCCAAACGTGCCATCCCACCATTTTGGTGAGCATGGCGGCCCGCCTTACTGCCGCGGTAAAAGCGGGAACCCTTACAAAGTGGACTGAAAAGCGATGGGCGAGCCTTTGGCTTTCGGTCCCTCGTGATAAGCCATATGTTGCCGCTGTGGAAGCATGGGATGCAGTTTTCAGGTATCTCCCGGCTTTCGAGCGCGCGGTTGGTAATAAATGGGAAGGTATCTCACTTGACCAAATGAAGACCCTTGGAGGAGAGATATATCTGGCACCGCTAACGGAAGAAAAGCCCAACGATGTGGTATTGGCGGCCCTACGTTTTCTTCGGAATACAGGCCATAACGTTATCCGCGGCATTAGCAAAGATCGGTCATGGATGAGGTTCGCGCCTGCTACGTTCGGAACCACTGCGGACCTAATCTCAAAGGTGTTTTCCAGCGAACTGCCGCCCCTGATACCCATTGCTCCGAAGGCGGAGAAGATTCTCGCAGAAATCACACGGATCGCTCCACTCTTTACTGGACCACCACCGGTGGACCTCGTGAACATAGGAAAAGATAGTCCGCCTGCATTGAGGCTGAAGAGTCGCTTGATTATTAATACAGATCATCCTGCAGGCGAGGCAATAGTAAAGGATGCCCTAAGCGAGAATGGCGGACCACTATCACTAATTACGATCACTGCGCGTCACGCATACCAACAGCTTACAGAGGTCGCTGCAGCGGTTCGGCAAATTACCGCCGAGCCGGAGGTCCTCAGCCCCATTCGACGTCGGTATATTCGGAGCTATTTGTCATGAAGGTCTTACTTTTTTCTGGTGCCGGTACATCCATGGAGTTGGGCGTGCCAGGAATGATTGGCATGGGGGAAGAGTTTCTGGATCATGTGAAACAGTGGGACATAGAGCCAGATCTGGTTCAAAAGATCATGGAAGGTTCGCTAGACGTAGAACATCTTATTGAGGCTCTTGATCGTATATGCACCGCCCGACCGTCTTTAGAAACGATTGGCCAAGACACGGTACCCCTTGAGAGAGTGAATAAGATACGCGCTGAGGTCGAGTGGTTTGTTCAGCATGCGGCGGAACGTGTAGTGGGCAAGGATGCCCAGCTAATGTGGGGTTCGGTACTGCGGGCCACTACTTCTGTGGATCTCACACTAGTGACCACAAACTACGACCGAGCAATTGAACTAGCTTCCAACGCTGAACAAGTACGCCTTGATGACGGTTTTGGCCAATTTGACCAAGGTGAAACAGCCACCTGGGTCGGGTTTGATCCGAAGGCAAGCCATCTGCAGCTCGTAAAATTGCATGGGTCGACTGATTGGTACGCTGAAGGCCAGTTAGCCAGCCCTACCAAGCTTAGGCATCCGATGCCTCTCTTTGGGCGCGCAGCATTGCACTTGGCTAGTGGCCAAAAGCTCGGGTCAGCTCTTGTTCTACCATCGAGGGAGAAGCTACTCACGCATGACCCATACCCACGTCTCTCGCAGACCTTTCTCAACGCGGCTGATTCTTGCGACATGGCCATTTTTGTTGGGTCATCATTGCGTGATCACCATATCCGCAGTGCCGCTAAGACGACCTCGAATCGAGTACCTGTATTCATCGTTAACCCAGATGGAGACGTCTATGGGATAGATAATGCCCACCCTTTCAAGCAATTTGCCAGCACCTTTCTAATTGCTACCTTACCGAACGCTTTAATGTCACCTAATCCGATCGCCGCCTTAGAGGCGTCAGTCATAGTCAAATCCAACGAAGACAAGGGAATCCTGGTCCCATTAAGACAGGCACTTGATACTGATGCCCCAGCTGACCTCCGATGTCGAGCGCTCGAAGAATTGGATGATATGGAAGTTACACTTGACGCGTACATATTGCGTCAATTCATAGCCGATGCTGATCCAAAAATTGCACGATATTCCTTAGGTCTCCTCTCACTCTCGGCTGATAGAGATACTCTTATTGAGGAGATTAACGCTTTGCCTAATGCCAATGAGAATGCGTTCAGCGATGATCTGCTACTATTGCGCGACATGGTCAAGAAACGGTTAAATTGATGCCATTATACATTTTCTGCAACGGCGGGCTAACAACAGCTTCAACTCGGACTGGCTTTTCCGCTTGCGCTTTAAAGCCAGCCGGTTAAGCGAAGCGTTATGGCAAAAATTATGAGATACGATGAGCACGAGATCGAAAGGCTGTATCAAGAAAACTTGTCTGCTGCCCGACAGCTACTTGCTTCCTTACCTGTGGCAGAAGGAAGAGAACCGACTACCAAAGGATTAAATGGATGGGTTTACGAGCAGACAATTTGCCATTGCTTATCACAAGAACTGAAAGCATTGGGGATATTGCCCAGCATAGCAGAGCAAGTGTCCCTCTATGGAAGGGTCAAGATTGACTTACTGGTAGGCAGAGTGGCTATTGAAATAAAGGCACTGGGCTCTTTCGGCGATGATGCTAAGAAATACAGTAGGTACCGAACCAAAGTAGAACAAAAGGGATGGGTATATTGCTATTTGACGCGCGGTGAGACGTACCGTCCCTATCGCTTGGCAACCGAAGAAGCCCTTGGAAAAGAACGAGCTTTCTTCCTGGACATACAAGGAGATTGGGAAAGATTTGTGAAAGAAGTCCTGAAAAGTTACGAAGGAAAGCCATAACAAGTCAAGCCGACCGCGGGAACGTTCGGCGGTTTTCATCAAAGCCACCGGCGCGGCGGCTTACTTTTGGGACACTTGGACGAATGGGGTCAAGTCTGCCTTTGACCCTTGCTCAAAATTATTAAGGGTCAAAGGCAGACTTGACCCCATTCTTCTCAGACAGACAAAAGCGGCGCTTCCCTTCGGTCGCCCCGCTTTTGTCTGCCGGTGATTCGCGCAGTTAGCTTAAGAGGATTAAATATGTATGACGAAAAAGTTGCTGGATATAAAAAAATCGCGACTCGATTTAAGAATTTCAATAAAGAGCTTCGGGATATTTGGGAAAATTATAATATAATGATTTTCTATATACCAAAACTTCATAATTTAGTTAAAAGAAAGAATCTACCTCCTCTTAGTTTTGCCCCTCTTTTTTCAGAGATTCAAAAAACAATAAAAATTGATGACACCTTAGGAGCGTTTTCGAGCTTGCGACTCAAATCAAGCCCAAGAAGTTCACTTGTTGAATCTGTTATTACTTTCGAAGATTTCTTGTCATATATTATTTATACTGTTTATAGCGATTATCCAGGAAAACTACTTTCCGTTGATGAAGGAAATCAAATTGAATCATCAGATAGAAAATCGAAACTTCTAAATACAATCATTCATAGCGAGAATAAAGAAGAAATAATCGACAAATTAATTGAAGAAAAATCAAGATCAATATTTTATGGTAATATAGTCGATTTTTTTATTAAGGATCGTGCAAAGCTCGAATTCAGGGATCATTTCAAAGTAGAATTGAGCGATCCAATAAAAAAAAACTTAGCTGAAATTTTAGCTAGAAGAAATATAATTGTGCATAATAATGGTAGAATTGATAGAAAATACATCAGAGAAACAAATAGCTCGGAACCTCTGGGGAAAAAAATAAAAATTGATGAACAATATTTGAAGTATTCAATTATCACGCTTCAAGGTATAGCTGCACATGCAGGTGGGCAAGTCATAAAATCAATATACAAAAAGCCTATACTTGGAAAAATAAAATATATTATGAATAGTTACGAAAACCATCTAAAAGCTAACAAAGCTAATGCAGCCGACGCATAAAGCCGCGCGGCTGATTAGAGTCGTTAAGAGGCTTGTTTTACATTTTGAAAATATAAAGACTCTGAGGATGCATTATGGCAAAAGCAAAAGATACTTATAAATATTATTTCAAGGTCGGGAACAAAATCGTCTACGGCGGAATAACAAACGATTTGGAACGTAGGGAACAAGAGCACCAACAGAAAAGGTCTAAAGGTCATATTTACAAAGTAGGCCGTCGCACAACTGATGAGGCCGCCAGAGAATGGGAAAAGGATATGATTAGCAAGAGGGTAGTGAAATCACCACCCATAAGCGGTTCGCGAAAGAAAATCGAATATAAGAAAGCAGCACATACAGGAATGAAGCAAAGTTAGATTGCAAATTATCAACTTGGAAAGTACATGAGGAGTCTAAATCTTTGAGCAGGTCTGTCTATAACGATAACGTCTTCATAAATTGCCCGTTTGATAAGCAATATGAGCCAATATTCCACGCCATTATATTCGCGATATTCGATTGTGGATTTGTCCCTCGCTGCACTCTTGAAGAGGATGACGCGAGCCAAATTAGAATAGAAAAGATTTACAGCATCATTAACGCCTGCCGGTATAGTATCCATGACATCTCTCGAACCGAACTTGACTCTAAAAACAACCTCCCTCGCTTCAATATGCCTCTGGAATTGGGGATGTTACTTTCGGCAAAAAAATTTGGAAGTGGAAAGCATAACAAAAAGTCATGCCTTATTCTTGACAAAAAGGCCTATCGGTATCAGAAGTTCATATCAGATATCTCAGGACAGGATATAAGCGCACACAACAATTCCACTAAAAATGCAATCAGAATAGTTCGAGACTGGCTTAGGGGTAAATCCAGGCGTACTACTCTGCCAGATGGGGACGTCATTTGGAAGCGTTACCAGAGGTTCACGAAGACCTTACCCAGAATGTGTAAAACTCTGCAATTTAATCAAAATAAACTGATATATAAGGACTATGTTCATTTGGTATACGAATGGCTTGAAGAATTAACATGGGATTCAAGTTACTTTTAATGAGGACCAAGGACAAAGAATGGGGGTCGGGCCACAGCAACATATTGAGATAATATATAAAACGTTAAAATCTTGCGTTAAATAAGGCCTTAAATGGCCATTTTTAGGAAAGGGGTCAAGTCTGCCTTTGACCCTTGCTCAAAATTATTAAGGGTCAAAGGCAGACCCCTTTTCCTTTTTTGCTTTTTTCTGAAGGCCATCTGCAAAGGCAGATACTATCCGAGAACAGTAGCAGGAATGGGTACTTATGAATGATCGGGATATCTTTTATGACACGGCCAAGTTATCACGCCCTGAGCAGGAGATCGTGCTGCGGAAGGCGCA
>JAPVVG010000110.1 GCA_028571455.1 Desulfobacteraceae bacterium
GCTTAGGCCATGGATAATCACGGCCTTTTATAAAAATATCCTTGAGTTTGGCAGCAAAAAAGATTATCAATTGTATCGGTTATTGAGGACCATTCCTTGATCCTCTTTTTGTGAAAGGGCGGTAGGTTCCGTCAAAACTCATCCGCCCTTTTTTCTCAATAAAAAAGCCCCTGAAAAGAGGCTCATTTAATCCGATAATCTTTCTCTATTTGTCAAGGCAATCTGAAAATTTACCTGTGTTTTCAACTCATTTATTGTGGCATTCTACAGGGGTTCACTCCACACCTCATCACCTTTTTCATTATTTCCTACTTCATAAATCTGTCCGTCTTCGGTTATAATTTGATATTTATCATTAACCTTACCTTTGATGGTGATTTCTTCGCCTAATACATTTGTTGCAAAAAACATTGTAACCATTAGAAAGGCTATAACGCTGACTGCAAAGAATGTCTTTTTTCTTTTCATAATGTTACCTCCGTTATTTATAGTTATAATTGATGGTTATTCTGAACGATATTTCAGAAAGTATTCTTTAAAAAGCAACAGTTGTGCCATTTTGTTAAGATTAGAACAAATATTATTAAACCCATTGAAACTATAACTAATTTAAATTTTTCAATATTGTTTAAGCAGGTTTTAGGTGATATAATTAATTTATATAAGAACAAATAGTTCTGTTTTTTTATTGAAGGCTTTAGGCTTTTCATGCAATATATGAAAAAAGGACTTGAGGTTTTTGAGCCACGATAATGAATTGATCTGATATCAATCACTATTGATACTAGCGTGGAGGTATGGATGAAAGGCGTTCTGGTTGCTTCTAATAATCAATCGGCTTGTAATGCGATCCGGACCAGCTTGCGATCCGAATACAGGATCGATGCTGTATCCAGCAAGGATGGCTGTTTGGAGATGTTCCGGAAAAAGCGGTATGAATTCCTATTTATAGATGTAGAAGTTCTTTGTGAGTCAATGCTTAACAACAACTATAAGACGGCATTGCAACCGTTTTGGCATGCGTATCCGACAGCTCAAATTATCGCCATGTCATCCCAGGAAATGATCAGAGAGGCTGTAATGGCCGTTAAGGCGGGAGCCAGCGATTACCTCACCTATCCCGTCAATCCAGATGAGGTGAACCATATCACTCAAAGCATTTATGAATCTATCATAATGGAATCCGAGCTCGATTACCTTCGGGACAGATTCTGGCAGGAGGATTCACTTGAAATCGTGCGCACCAGAAGCCCCTTGATGAAAAGACTCTTTGATAAGGTGCGGTCTGTGGCGCCAACCAAAAGTACGGTTCTTCTGAACGGTGAAACAGGAACAGGGAAAGGTGTGCTGGCAAGACTGATTCATCAGCATAGCAACCGCAAGGATGGGCCGTTTATCAGTGTTCATTGTGGAGCCATTCCTGATACCCTTTTGGAAAGTGAGCTGTTTGGACATGAGAGGGGGGCATTTACAGGTGCTGTCCGGAGAAAGCTGGGCAAGTTTGAAATCGCCCAAGGGGGCACGATTTTCCTTGATGAGATCGGCACTATTACTCCTTCTGCACAGATCAAGCTCTTGGAGATACTTCAGGATGGGACTTTTCATCGCGTTGGAGGGGAAGAGAGGATAGAGGCCAATATGAGGGTCATAGCGGCCACGAATGCGGATTTGAGGAAAATGTGCGAAGCCGGCCAATTTAGAAAAGATTTATATTACCGGTTAAATGTCTTTCCACTTGAAATCCCGCCACTCAAAGAAAGAATGGAGGACATTGGATATATTGTCGAGGTCATTCTCAAAAAGCTGAACAAGTTTGATCTAAAAGAAATTCACGACATTCATCCCCATGTCATAGATGCTTTTGGAAACTACCCATGGCCAGGGAACGTCCGTGAACTGGAAAACCTTATGGAGCGTGCTTACATACTGGAAGAGTCTCCAATACTAACGCCTGATAGCTTCCCGGACGAGCTTTTCACGTCAAATCCTTCGCCGGTACAGGTGAAGCCGAACATTTCTCTCAGCCTGGCGGACGTGAGACGCACGGCTATAGAACAGACTGAAAGGTGCTATTTAAAAGAACTCTTAGCTGTAAACAAAGGCCGAATAAAAGAAAGCGCCGAGGCAGCCGGTATCAGTGCCCGCCAACTACATAAATTGATGAAAAAATATGATGTCAGAAAGGAAGAGTTTAAAGCCCCCGCCGGCCTTAGCAACATTTCAGAACTTTAAGTTCCGGTAGTCAAAAAACCGGAACTCAAAGTTCGTATTGTTCAATTCTTCATTATTTTAATAGACTGCATTACGTCCATCGCTCTATCACCTGCCTGATCGAATTGCATTCCATAAAGATCGGAACTGTTAGTTATGGTTCCTGTTCGTGACAATTATACAAAAACCGGCACTATCAATAGGTTGAGGATGTGGCATGATTGTTGCCTATTAATAAAATTTTTAGGAAATAAGTACTTGGGTTCAATGGAAAGACACTATCCACCGAATACAGGATCACTTTAATTGACTCAACCAAAGATGAAACCTAAAATAAGAGCAGTAATTTTTGATTTTGACAGAATTATCATAAGTTCAAAAGTTGCGGAATATGAATCATGGAGAAGGGTATTTAAGGCATATAATTGCAATTTGAGCATTAAGAAGTGGGTGAAAATAATTGACAACCCTATGGGGAAATTTGATCCAGCACGAATCTTGTTTAAGGAATGCAAATACAGGGATAAGATAAAAATAGAAGATATTGATTATTTACGAAGAAATTTATATGAGTCTTTAAGAAATGGTCTACGTCCACTTCCGGGAATCATTAACTTAATTAAGGAATGTTCGGCAAAAGGCTTATTAGTCGGTTTAGGCTCAAACGGCAAACACGATAACGTTACATTTCATCTGATTAGGTTGAAAATCATAAACTTATTTAATAGTATAACATGCCGAGATGATGTAGAAAACAGGAAACCTGCTCCAGATATATATAATGCCCTGTTAGAAAAGCTAAAAGTAAAATCAAGTGAGGCTATAGTTTTTGAAGACTCTCCGCCAGGCATTTCAGCGGCGAAAGCGGCAAACCTATATTGTGTGGCTATACCCAACCCAATTACAAAATATCTGGATCTAACAGAGGCGGATAAAATTATAAAACGCGTAAAGACTTTTTCCTTAGACAATTTGATTATTGAAATCTCTGGGCCCTAACGCCAAAAATTAAAGAGGAAAACTATCATTAATGGGTAAAAACATAGGATTTATTTCAACGCGCTTTGCTGGAACAGACGGAGTTACCTTAGAATCGAGCAAGTGGGCACAGGTTATAAAAAAAAGCGGACATTCCTGTTTCTGGTTTGCCGGTGAACTTGACAGAAATCCGCAAAACAGCTTACTGGTACCGGAAGCCTTCTTTAAGCATAAAGAAAACAATTGGATCAATGACCAGGTTATTGGTAAAAAAGGAAGAAATCCCGATGTAACCGAAGCAATCCATTACTTAAGATCCTATTTAAAAGCAAAACTCTATGAATTCATAGAAAATTTTAAAATCGACATGCTGATAGCCGAAAATGCCTTAACCATTCCCCTGCACGTCCCTCTTGGATTGGCGTTAACAGAAATCATTGCTGAAACTCAGATCCCGACTATTGCGCACCATCATGATTTCTACTGGGAAAGGGCGCGTTTTACAGTTAATGCGGTGAGCGACTATATTCAAATGGCCTTTCCCCCTACTTTGCCTAATATTGAACATGTGGTAATTAATTCAGCAGCCAAGGAAGAGCTGGCTCATCGTAGCGGAATTTCGTCAACCATTATTCCTAATGTACTGGATTTTGAAAATCCACCCTTTGTGGATGAAAAACGTACAGAAGATTTCCGTAATTCACTTGGTTTAAAGCCAGATGACGTTATGATTTTGCAACCTTCCAGGGTCATTCAGCGAAAAGGAATTGAACACGCCATTGAACTGGTCCACGACTTGAAAGATCCTCGCTATAAGCTCGTAATATCACACGAAACAGGCAATGAAGGATTTGAATACGCTGAATGGCTTATGGAAAATGCAAAAGATCACGGTGTAGATCTTCGCTTGTTTGGTGCCAGTATAGCTGATCCAGTTAACGATGGACTGAAAAATCCGAATCAATATTCGCGCTGGGATATCTATCCACATGCTGACTTTATAACTTATCCCAGCTTATACGAAGGATTCGGCAATGCCTTTCTTGAAGCTATTTACTTTCGAAAACCCATGCTGGTAAACCGTTATGCCACATTTGTAAGAGATATAGATCCAAAGGGCTTCAACCTTATAGTCATGGACGGGTTTCTAAGCAAAAAAACAGTTCAAAAAGTAAGGGAAATCCTTGAATCGCCTGAAAAAAGCAGAAATGGTAAATCACAATTACGAGATTGCCACCCGGTACTATTCTTATTCAGTGCTAAGAAAGGGGCTCAATTCACTCATAATAAATTTCTTTGGAATAGAGGAATAAAAAAAACCCGGAACCAGTAAATGATTCCGGGTTTACAAATGATTTTTCGGCAGCGCCCTACTCTCCCACACAGTCGCCCATGCAGTACCATCGGCGCAAAAGAGCTTAACTTCCGTGTTCGGGATGGGAACGGGTGTTTCCTCTTCGCTATTGCCACCGAAAAAAAATTATACTTGAATATAAGCACATAAAAAGGAATTCATCTAATTTGTGTCAATTGTTTTGTGGCTAAGCCTCACGACCTATTAGTACCAGTAAGCTAAATTCGTTACCGAACTTACACACCTGGCCTATCAACCTTGTAGTCTTCAAGGGGTCTTGAGTCCCGATGTCTCCATCGGGAGGGATATCTTATCTTGAGGTTGGCTTCCCGCTTAGATGCTTTCAGCGGTTATCC
>JAPVVG010000111.1 GCA_028571455.1 Desulfobacteraceae bacterium
CCCGCCGTGCTCGCGCCCGTCGCGGCAGGTCCGCTTCGTGTCCGCCCCTCTTGTTAGAGGGGATTTGAGAGGATTAACCGCACAGGTTGAAAAAATTTACAGTTATTGCTTTTTACTGTGCATAAGAAATATCCGCCAGAGCCCGTTGGCGGATTAGAATCTTAGTGCCTGCCTGTGCGGGCTCGCACGCAGACAGGTCTTTGTGACTTTGTGGCTGAACTATTACGAAAAATCCTTCAACAAATGAGAGGTTAACAAAATGGCAGAATCAAAGGATACCATTACTGTTCGGGTTAATATAGAAATGACGACAGCATCCCTTGAGATGATTGTTGAAAAGGCAAAAGAAAAGGCGGGTCGTGACGCAAAGGGGATTTATCGTATCGACACTGCAGACAAGGTAGGTGAAATTGTATCTTGTTTTCTTTTAGAAAAGGATTTTGAGGGTTATGTAAGGGGGGATTAAAGAGCATTTAAGATTTTATTGCTCTCTTTAAGACCATCCTGGCAAAACCCCCCAAGAAAGCTGCGGATATCATCCAGATAAGCTACGGCCCCGGCCTCCTGACCGGACAGAAGTGATTCCTTTGCTTCATCCACGGCAGACATAAAGGTTGCCAACACATCTTCAACATGCCTGTTTGCGCCGATCAGGTTTGCATAAAGACCAGGATCCTGCGAAAAAAGACGGCCTATCAGATTGATGTTCAGCCTGAAAACAGGGGTTGAATAAGATATTACCTCATCAGGAGGCATGTTCATCTTCTGAAGAGTTCTTGCCATGCAAACAGTTAAAAGATGGGTAAGGCCCTGGACAACAGCCATATTTCTGTCGTGTATAACCGGATCCATGCGGGTGACTACGGCCTCCTTTCCCTGCAGCTCATCTTCCAGCCATTTGAGCCATGCGGTTCCCCTGCCGTGGCATACAATAATGTTTTGCCCTTTTATCGAATCTGTAAAAGGGCCGAACAAAGGATGTGTTCCAACAACCTGGGCCTGCGTAAAACGCAGCATGCTTTTTAAAATAGTTTCTTTGAGAGAGCACAAATCCATCAAAAGCTGATCATGGTTTAAAATCGGCCCGATCTCCTCTGAAAGGCGTATAGCAACGTCAAGGGGCACACTCAGGATCACAACGTCGCTTTTTTTTGCCATATCTGTCGGAGTTAGCGGCGTTTTTCTGCCGGAAATCAAAACCTTATAGCCTGGTCCTGAAAAAAAATCCTTAAACCAACGACCCATATTACCGGTTCCGCCTATTATGCCTATGGTAATATCGCTCATTGGATAGCCCTTTGTCTTAACAGATGATCCGCAAGCACAAGTGACACCATTGCCTCGCATACAACATTAATACGCGGTATTGCTGAAACATCATGGCGCCCTTTTATTGAAATAGTCGCTGGATTTCCTGACCGGTCGATTGTATCCTGCTCAATCCTTATAGAAGGTATCGGTTTAACAGCAACGCGTATCACAATATCATCTCCATTGGATATGCCTGCCAGAATACCGCCGGCATTATTTGTGGAAAAGCCTCTGGGAGTTATGGGATCATTATTTTCAGAACCCTTCATGGCCGCGGCTTTAAACCCGGAACCGATGTCCACCCCCTTGACAGCCCCGATGCTCATTAAAGCCTTTGCCAGGTCTGCATCAAGCTTGTCAAATACCGGTTCTCCCAAACCATGCGGAACCCCTTTTGCCAGGATTTCCACAATTCCCCCTATTGAATCACCCTCTTTTTTTACGTTTATAACCTGTGTTTCCATCTTTTCAGCAGCAGCCATATCAGGACAGCAAAACATGTTTTTGCCAATCATGCCCAGATCCCGTTTTTCAGCCTTTACTCCGCCAAGCTCAACAGTATATGCGAGAACCTTAATCTTTTCCCTGTCAAGAACAGCCCTTGCAACAGCTCCGGCAGCCACCCTCGCAACGGTTTCCCGCGCAGACGCCCTCCCGCCTCCGCGCCAGTCCCGTATTCCATACTTAGCCATGTATGTTATATCGCCGTGACCAGGCCGAAAAAGCTCTGCATACTTCTCATAAGCTCCTGAATCTGCGTCTTTATTGTAAATCATAATCATTACAGGGGTGCCGGTTGTCATGCCTTCAAACAGGCCTGACATGATAACAGCTCTGTCCGGCTCCTTTCTGCCGGTGCTGGTCAATGACCTGCCGGGTCGCCTGCGGTCAAGCATATTCTGGATGATCTCCTCATCAAGCGGTATCTTCGGCGGGCAACCGTCAATGACAACCCCGACACCTTTTCCATGCGACTCGCCCCATGTCGTTATTCTAAATAATTTTCCAAAACTGTTTCCAGGCATGTTTACTCCCCCAACTTCTCGATGATCATGTCGCATATATCGTCTATACTGCGACTGTCTGTATCAACAGAAAAATCCATTGCGCTTTCATAAAGTGGCTTTCGGTCCAAAAGAGTCTCTTCGATCTCTTCAACCAGACCCTTTGATGTTAAAGACGGGCGCAGTTCTTCTGTATTTCGATCCTGCAGAATCCTTTCTTTAATAGTCTCAGGCGTTGCTTTCAACCAGATAATCGTTCCGCTCTTTTTCATCTGCTCTACGTTCTCAATATCGAGGATTACGCCGCCCCCTGTTGCTACTACATGTTTATCAAGAATGCTCAACCTCTTTACGATAGCTTTTTCCTTTTCGCGAAATGAACTCCATCCCTCTTTGGATACAATTTCAGAGATGGTCATACCATGCTTATCAACTAATTCCAAATCAGCATCAATAAATGACCATCCAAGGGCCTGGGCAAGAGATTTTCCTACACAAGTTTTGCCCGTGCATCTGTATCCTATCAAAAATATGTTCATATCTAAAGTGATTGGTTTCAGGTTCAGGGTTCAAGGTTCAACGGTTTTGTGTTCTGGCGTGAGCTCTGATCCCTAATGAATTTAATATTTTCGTGTCTTCGTACTTTCGTGTCTTGTAATTGCTATTTAGTGTCTGAACGAAAAGTTACTTATACAGTTTCGTTGGGTTTCGCTTCATTATTTTATAAATTGTAAATCCTTGATCTTGCAGGTTGGGTTGAGTGCAGCGAAACCCAACATTTTAAAATCGCTCAACCCAACCTACGAAATGAGGGGTTTCCGTTCAGGCACTATCTAATTCTTTTTTCAAGCGTACAGATTTTCAAAAACATTCCAGAAATCAGGAAAGGACTTTTCCACGCACTTTTCATCCCTGATAACAATGCCGGGGACTTTAAGCCCTGCGAGCGCAAAACTCATGGCTATTCTATGGTCGCCATAAGTATCAATCACGGCGCCGGAAGGCCTGCCTCCCTTGATGGATAGACCGGTATCGGTGCAGCTTGCTTTGATATCCATCTTTGAAAGCTCATTAACCACAGCGGTTAGGCGATCACTCTCCTTTGCCTTCAAATGAGCAACATTCTTTATAAGAGTTGTTCCTCTGGCAAAAGCCGCAACAACGGCCAGGGTCGGAACTATATCAGGCATGTCGGCCATATCAACCTCAACAGCTGAAAGAGGACCGCCGGAAACGGCAATTCCGTCCTTTTCATGAAATATCCTGCACCCCATTGTCTCAAGTATTTCTGTAAAACGGACATCACCCTGATGTGATGTTTTTGTAATCCCTTTAACCTTGATCCTTGAGCCGGTTATGGCAGCAGCGGCCCAGAAATATCCCGCCTGTGAGCAATCCGGCTCCACCATATACGAACCTGCCCTGTAGGCCTGGTGTCCATGGATCGTAAAAAGCCTGTATCCATCACGCACGACATCAATTCCAAGCCTGGTCATTATATCAACGGTCATATCCACATATGGTCTGGAAACAGGCCCCTCTGTAACAGTTATTTCAAGGCCTTCCTGTGTATATGGCGCTATTAAAAGAAGCGAAGAAAGATACTGGCTGCTTATTTTGCATTTCAGAGATAAAGCGCCGCCCTTTACTTTTTCTCCTCTTATCTCAACCGGAGGGCATCCGTTCTTGTTAACGCTGCGGGCAAAAACTCCGATCTGCTCCAAACCGTCTAAAAGATTCTGAATAGGCCTTTCAAGCATGCGCTCTGTGCCTGTAAGTGTATACATGCCACTCCCGAGCGCGGCCACTCCGGTTAAAAGACGCATGGATGTCCCGGAATTTCCAAGATAAACAGGATCGCTGCACGGCTTTAATACCCCATTTGTCCCATGCACTATTAGCCTGTCATCGCAGTCCTCTATCCTGACGCCAAATTGCCTGAGAGCGCTTAAAGTAAGTAGAGTATCTTCACTTTTCAAGGCATTATGTATGGTGCAGATTCCATCAGACAGAGCCGCTGCGATCAGAATCCTGTGCGTATAGCTCTTTGATCCGGGAACTGCGACTTCAGCACTCTTTTTTATCTTTTGCGATTTTATCTCAATCATTTTCCGAGCGCATCTATCACAGTACTTCTCATAATATCGACAGGCGCTTTCTTTCCGGTCCACATTTCAAACTGAGCGGCTCCCTGATAAACAAACATCGAAGCGCCGTCTACGGTAATACAGCCGATATCTTCGGCCTCCTTTAAAAGGCGGGTTTTTATTGGATTATAAACAATATCCATGACAACCATATCCTTTTTCAAGTCCTCTCTTTGTACCGGCATTGCTTTTGTATCTGGCGTCATACCAACAGGAGTTGCATTAATCAGGATCCGGCAATCAATATTCCTAAGCTCTGAGGAATGGTAATAATCGACTCCAAGGTCCTTTGCCAGATTTTCTCCTTCATCTTTTAAAACGCCTAATATCGTTAATCTTCCCCCCTCTGATACTATTCCAAAGCCTATTGCGCGCGCAGCCCCACCAGAACCTAAAATAACCACATCCTTATCCTTGATGCCTGTCTTTTCCAATAATGCATCTGTAGCGCCAAGACAATCTGTATTGTAACCAAAAAGTTTACCATCTCTATTAACAATGGTATTAACAGCGCCAATTTTTAAGGCTTTTTCATCCAATTCATCAAGGAACTCCATTACAGCAACCTTGTGAGGGATGGTAATACTGGCGCCCTTTATGCCAAGCGCCTTTATTCCACTGATTGCAGAAGCCAGATCTCTGCCTTTTACATGAAATGCAAGATATACCCCATTGTACCCTGTGTAAAAAAAAGCGCTATTATGCATTACAGGGCTTAAGCTGTGAGATACAGGATCTCCAAGCACTACATATAGAAATGTATTTGAATCAATCATTATTATTCCCTTCCTAACAGCCTTCAGCCTAAAAAACTAATAGTCTTTATTCTTTATCCCTTTGCCCTTGGATATGAACCAAGATACTTAATATACATACAGAGTCTTTTCATCCTCTCCACCGTCTCTTTTACATTGGGATCCTCGATATGTCCTTCAATGTCAACAAAGAAAAAGTAGTTCCAGTTTTCATATTTTGTCGGCCTGGATTCAAGTTTTACCATATTAATACCGGCTTTGGCAATCGGCCCTAAAACTTTGTACAGCGCTCCAGGAACATGAGCCGTGGCAAACATAATTGAGGTCTTGTCATTTCCTGTTCTGGGCATATCATCATGTCCGATCACAAGAAATCTTGTTATATTTCTTGTGAAATCCTCGATCCTGGAAGCAACCACATTCAGACCATACATCTGCGCCGCCTCCCTGGCGGCAATTGCGGCCGATCCTGGATTTTCCGATGCTTTTTGTGCGGCGCGAGCCGTGCTGCTGCATTCCTCAAGCACGAGTTCAGGGAGGTGTTCCCCGATCCATTTGCGGCACTGGGCAAATGCATGAGGATGGGAATAGACTTTTGTGATATCTTTCAAGTTATCTGTTGTTGATAACAGATCATGAGAAATTGTATGGTATATTTCTGCGCAAATTTTTAGATCAGATTCAAAAAAAAGATCTAGAGTATAATTGACAGTTCCTTCAATTGAATTCTCAACGGGAACTACTCCATAAGTGCAAACGCCTTTTTCCACCTCGCTAAATATATCACGAATGCTGGCCTGCGGGACAAAGGAAACCGTATGTCCAAAATGGTTCATAGCCGCAATGTGCGTAAATGTAGCTTCCGGGCCAAGGTATGTTATAATCTCCTTTTTTTGAACTTCGCGGGATGAACCGATTATCTCTGTAAAGATATGATGGAGTGCATTCTTGTTCAACAGGCCTTTATTTAAACTTAAAAGCCTGTTTATTATATTGCTTTCACGAGCAATGTCTAAAACCTTTTCACCTTTTTGCTTTTTGATTCCCCCTATCTTCTTTGCAAGCAAAAGTCTCCTGTTGATCAAATCAAGGATTTCTATGTCGATTTCATCTATAGAGGCCCTCAGCGAATCGATATTGGAATCTAAGTCATCTGTTTTTATTGTTTCAGAATTTGCCATAATATTTCATTACTTCTCGGTTATACTTTCATCTATTTTATAGCCAAAGTGCCTGCCCCCTTTTTCGACAGCCACCAGAACCTTATCACCCGGCAAAAGGCTTACAACCGATATCGGCTTGCCTTCAGGGTCAGTCAGCCGGATTGTTTCCGCATTTTGAAGGATCGTCGTTATCTCCTGGTCGCCAACAACCGCCCTTATCAGCATTAAAGGACGTTTTTCGATCTTCAGGCGCCCCACAGTGCCGACAGATGTGTTTCCCTGAAAATCAACGATTAATACCTGGTCTCCTGCTGAAAGCTCTGAAAGGTATCTTGTCTTTCCGCCAGGAACCCTTGTGTATGCATGAACCGGTCCGGCATTTATTCTGAACGGCCTTGGATCAACATAAGGATTGGAAACAGTCTCAGCATGAACCAGAAATAAGGCGCTGCTGCTGTTGCCGACCAGAATCCCCTGGCCTGAAGTCATTGATGTGCAAGTATCCACGCACACCCTGTCCCCCATTCCAACAGGAGTTATTTCAACAATCTCGGCCTCCTCAAGAGCGGTTTTATCCTCAACTGCTTTAATCAGGGAAAGAGTTTTTTTCAGCTCAATTACGTTGCCGGTATGAAATAGTATATGGTTTACCCCTTTTTCCAGAACGCCAAGCGCTGTCTGTGCCTCTTTAAAATTATGAACCTGCGCTATTACATCGGCCCCTTTTGCTATCAGATTTTCAAGAGGAATCACCGTCCAGTCGCTGCACTGAAGAATCACCTTTTTATTCTGGCAAAGCTTAACAATCTCTTCTTCGTCCTTTCCGCTTTTTATTGTAAAAAAAAGAACATCCTTACCAGGCTTTAAGTCGCCGTCTTCTGAAATTGTTTGTATTACGCCAAGCTCCTTGACCTTTTTGCTATATCCCTTTGGAACCATTATGCCGTCCGCCCCACCTTCAAGGGCGGTTGTAACCATTTTTTTATTCCAGGGATCCACCTTTACCCAGATTTTTTTCATTGTATTAATCCTCTTATTCCAAAATTTTCAGGCCTTCTTCCACGCTGATGCCGTCATTAACAATGCCTGAAATAGCCCTTACTATTCGATCAGGATGTTTGTGCTGAAATACGTTGCGGCCTATGGAAACACCGCTGCCTCCTGCATCAATTGCACCCTTTACCATTTCCAATATCTCTCTGTCTGAATCCATTTTGGGGCCGCCTGCAATTACCACAGGAACCGAACAGCCCGCAACAACCTCTTTAAAGGTCTCTACAGAGCCTGTGTATGAAACCTTAACAATATCGGCTCCCATTTCATTTCCAACACGCGCCGCATGCTTTATTACCTTAACATCATACTCATCCTTGATTTTCTCTCCCCGGGGATAAATCATGGCAAGAAGCGGCATACCCCATGTGCGGGCTTCATAGCTTACCTTTCCAAAATCATTTAACATCTCTTTTTCACCGCCATTTCCAAGATTTACGTGTATGGATACACCGTCAGCGCCCAATTTTATCGCCTCTTCAACCGAACAAACCAGAGTTTTAGCATTGGGATATGGCGAGAGACTGGTTGATGCAGACAGGTGTAAAATTAATCCTATATCTACTCCCCCTCCGCGATGGCCTTCGCCGACAAGGCCCTTGTGCTCCACAATGGCGTTGGCCCCTCCATCTGCCACCTTTTCTATTATTTCCTTCATATCCAGCAGGCCGTTGATAGGGCCAACTGAAATGCCGTGGTCCATTGGAACAATTACTGTTTTGCCTGTATTCCGGTTAACTATACGTTCCAGCCGAATCTGTTTGCCTAAAATTGTCATAACATACCTCCTTTTTTGCAAAAAAGGCCATGAAGCGTTTTATTCTCCACGGCCTTTTAAAACAAAAAAAGCCGCGGGTTTTAAGGTCTGCCCACGGCTTTTTGCGTTTAAATAATTTTTTAAATATAGTCAACGCACCTCAGGCAAACCGGTATTAAAAAAATACCAATAATAACTATAAAAAAATTTGCCTGAAAATTTATGCGTCATTTAATCGCCTTTTTTAAGTTTTTTAGTTCTTTTATACTATTATTACTTTTTGTCAAGATTTTTTTTAACATCTTATTAACTACTCAGCCACCAATTTTGTTATTCCTTTGAAAAGCCAAACATGATGAACTCGCAAAAAGTCGTCACTCCGGTGAAAACCGTAGTCCAGAGCCCTTTCACCCGCACAGCCAATATCAAAGGCTTGAAAGACTCTCCTATTCATCAGGAGGCAAAGAATTTGTACAGGGAACTCAGCACGGCCCTGGGCGTTCAAAAACAGAGCCATTAAAACGATAAGAAATCGGCGCTCTCAAGAGCAGACTTGACCCCCTGCCCTTTATGGCAAACCTCCTTACGGTCGAATTTTAAATAAGGAGGTGCTGGATGCCCTGGCAATCCAGCCTGAATGTCCCTGAAAAATGTTGACAATATACTACGTCAGAATTAACTTTAATAAAAAAGACCCCCTTTGACCCGATTTTTATCAAAGCTATGGTGCAGGCAATAAGAAAAATCCGGCAAAAATTGTTAAAAGATTTCTTGCGACCCTCATAGAATGACCAAACAAACCAAAGCAACACCTTCTCCTTCTATTCTGGCTCCGGCAGGAAACAAAGCCTCTTTTCTGGCTGCTCTGGCAGCAGGTGCGGATGCTGTCTATTGCGGGCTGAAAAGCTTTTCAGCGCGAATGGAGGCAAAAAATTTTAGCATCAACGACCTGATCCCTCTTACACAACTTGCCCACGACAGGAACGTAAAAGTCTTCGTGGCCTTAAACTCCCTTTTAAAGCCCTGTGACTTAAACATTGCCGGGAAGCTCCTGGATAAGCTGAACCGTTATGTCAAACCGGATGCTCTCATTATTCAGGATTTGGCTCTTGTGCAACTCGCCAGACAAACAGGCTTTGCAGGGGAGCTTCATTTATCGACGCTGGCCAATGTAAGCTTTCAAGACGCTTTGAAACTTATAAAAAAAAATCCGGGAGTTGATAAAGTGGTTATTCCCAGGGAGCTCAGCATAGATGAAATTAAGTCCATGGCATCAGCCTGCCCAAAGGGTCTTGGGCTTGAAGTATTCGTTCACGGAGCCCTTTGCTATGGCGTTTCCGGTAGATGCTACTGGAGCAGTTTCCTGGGAGGAAAAAGCGGTCTCAGGGGCAGATGTGTTCAGCCCTGTCGCAGATTCTATACTCAAAATGGCCAGACTAAAAGATTCTTTTCCTGCCAGGATCTAAGCCTCGATGTTCTGGCCAAAGTTTTGCTTTCAATACCGGAAATTCAAACATGGAAAATTGAAGGGCGAAAAAAAGGGCCCCATTATGTTTTTCACACTGTAAAGGCATATAAACTTTTAAGGGACCATGGAAAAGACCCGGGGATGAAAAAAGAAGCTCTTGGTCTCCTTGCAAATGCGCTTGGCAGAACCGGAACCCATTATAATTTTTTGCCGCAGCGACCACAGAATCCTGTAAATATTGACAGCCAAACCGGCTCAGGTCTTCTTGTAGGAAAAATACAGGGCGCAAAACAAAAACCTTATATAATTCCAAGGCAGTCACTTATGCCGGGGGACCTCCTTCGCCTTGGATATGAGGATGATTCATGGCATTGCACTTACAGGATACCAAAATATATTCCCAAAAGGGGCCGCATCTATATAAAGCTATCTTCTGCAAGAAGGCCCAGACAAGGTGTTCCTGTATTCCTTATTGACAGGCGTGAAAAATGGCTTGAGGAAAAGTTGTCCGTGCTTGAAGATATGCTGATCAAAACCACGGAAACAGATGTTGCCCCTTCTACATTTAATGCCAGGCTTCCAGGTGGATATATCTCAAGAAAAAGAGATGAATCCTTTGAAATTCATGTACATAGGAACTATGGTATTGGCGGGCAAAAAGGCACAACCGGAGTCTGGATGTTTCCCGAAGGCAAATATAAATCTCCAAAGAGGGTTGAGCCCAAACTCTGGTGGTGGCTTCCTCCTGTTATCTGGCCTGAAGACGAGACAAAACTAAGGAAGCAGATCGATATTGCAATAAAAAACGGAAGCAGAAATTTTGTTCTCAACTCACCTTGGCAGATTGCTTTTTTCACAACCCCAAAATCTTTAAATCTCTGGGCCGGACCTTTTTGCAATATAGCCAATGCGCTGGCCATAAATACTCTATTAAATCTTGGATTTTCAGGAGTTATTGTCAGCCCGGAACTTGACGGCCAGGATTTTTTACAACTGCCGAAAAACAGCCCTTTGCCCTTGGGAATTGTTATCTCCGGTAACTGGCCTCTCAGCATATCACGTATCCTTTCCCCTAAGTTTAAAACAGACACTGATTTTACCAGCCCAAAAGGGGAACATGGATGGGTAAAAAAATACGGCCCCGATTTCTGGATTTATCCCAACTGGAACCTTGATATAAGCTCTAAAAAGGATGAGCTTAAAAAGGCGGGCTACCTCATGTTTGTGCGCCTGATCGAACCTGTACCTGTCAAGGTTAAGATGAAAAAAAGAGCGGGATTGTGGAACTGGAATTTAAAACTTAAATGATAACTTGATTTGGAGGATGATCATGAAATCTTTAACAATATTTTGTAAATCCATAGAGGTAAGCTTGAAAACAGGCACGGATATCTGTGATATTACGCATCAAATTAACAGACTGGTAACAGAATCTAATATTGAAAATGGAAGCCTTTGCGCCACTACAGGGACTGCCACGTAACTCATTTAGATGGAAAAGACAATATCCAACTTTATGCACGTTCTGCGCGAACGTAGGACTAAAAACTGGAACGTGATCTCCGCTTTGCTCCGACAAGCTACGAGGAATGCGCTCGCTATTGCGGTTCAAATAAAGGAAACTACATGCTTTTAAAACTTTTTTTAGCCTTCACCCTGATACCGGTTGCTGAAATATACCTGCTGATAAAGATAGGATATTCCATAGGAGCTTTAAACACGGTGTTAGTAGTAATCATAACTGCTTTCGTGGGTGCAACCCTTGCCCGCATACAGGGCCTTCAAACCATGATCCGTATTAAAACCAGTCTTCAGCAGGGAATAACGCCAACAGAAGATCTGGTTGACGCCTTTATAATATTTTTAGCGGGAATTGTTCTTTTAACCCCCGGGTTCATCACCGATATTGCCGGACTGCTGCTGCTTTTTCCTGTAACCAGATACCACTTTAAACGATA
>JAPVVG010000112.1 GCA_028571455.1 Desulfobacteraceae bacterium
GTTATCAAATCCGCAATGAGGTAATTGTCGGGCTTGAATCAGATGAACAAAATGGATATGCTTTTCAAGCTTCTTCTGGGGAATTAAATGAATAAAAAAAATTAGATGGATTTTTTAGTTTATTTTGGAATAAGATAAGAGAAATTAAATGGGGGGAGTTAAATCTCGCAACATAATTAAACTCGCAACATAACGTCCCTATATCCCCACTATTTTAATCTATTTATTTCATTAATGATTTTATCAATTACTTCTGTATTGTAGATTTTTTTCTTTTTTCCTGCACCTTTGATGGAATAAATAAAAAATACATTGCCGCCAAAATCATTTTTAAATCGCTCATGATTTTTTCGATGCATTTCTACCCACTGATATTGATTGATAGACTGCCCAGAAGAAATGGGCTTAATTTGAATTCCTATAAATTTGAATTCCTATAAATTTATCTTTTATCTTTATGCAAAAATCAACTCCATACGTTCTATCCCACTCATCCGGTGCTGGTTCTATCTTGCAATTGACAATTGATTCAAGCTGTCCATAAATCGTATCAATTTCTGCCTTATAGCCTTCGTAAGTCCTATTAAGAACCAGATTGTATGCATAATCAACGCATTCATCTTCAGTGATTGATTCCAACTCGCTTTGAACAACCTCGGAAATCTTTATATATAGAGTCTGACCTAAACCTGTTATGTAATCTCTTGTAATCCTGACGCCATCTTTCTTTTTTTGTTGTGCGTTATTGAAATAGAAGTCTTCCCATTCATCAAAAGTCTTTGGGGCACAAGCTCTTATCAATTCAGATGTTGGCCCAACACTGTAAGCCTTATTCAAGCCCCACCTGTTCATTCCATAGTTTAAAAGAGTTTCCCTCCTGAATTTCAAATTATGCCCTTCAGAGCCGATAACCCATTCTTTATTCATGATTTCCTCAAATTTAAGAATTTATGTTTGTGTTTATATTCTCGCTGGTTATCAACTAAAACAAGCCCCTTTTTTATGAGGTGTGCATTTATGAATGTTTTGTTTCTAAGATATAGATAACAAAGCAGATTGTTGTCTTTATCATATTTTTCCCTATCGAATTTCATATAAACTTTTTGATTTCTTGTCTTTAATTTCAGAAATTCAACAGCTTCTCCGTTTCCTGATTTATCTTCTTTGATGCCAATTAAACGAACAGTTAATCCATTGGTTAACTTTATTATTTCTGGACTAATGATCTCTTTAACAGAATAGTACTCTTCTCTATTAGCATGATTTTTATCGATTTTTGAGCCAAATTGTAATTTCTTGGGATCTATTTTTTTATCAAAAGAATGAAAGTCTTTAAACACATATGGGAGTTTGGCTATTTCGTTCTTAAAATCAATATTGATTTTCGTCTGCTCGATAAATTCATATTTAGTGCCAAATAAGCCAAGTTGGCTTACTTGGAGCTTCTGCTTAATATAAGGAATAAATTCATGATTAATTTCATAGCCCACTGAACTTCGGCCAAGATTTTTGGCAGCAAGGGAGGTTGTACCGCTTCCAAGAAATGGATCAAGAATTTTATCTCCGACAAATGAAAACATTTTAATTAATCTTTTTGGAAGTTCTTCAGGGAACATTGCAATATGACCATCTTGCTTTACGCCGCCAAAATTCCAATGCCCCGAGAAATATTCCTTCCATTCTTCTTTTGTCAACCTTGACAGTTCCTTGCTTTTTTTGTCAGGTCTTGTTGGAGTGCCAAGTTTTTTAAACAATAAAATAAATTCATAATCAATTGATAGAATACCATTGCGCGGGAAAGGAAAACTCCCCATTATACTGGCACCCCCAGTAGTGTTAGTTGTTGTTTTTTTCTGCCAAATTATAGCGCCCATATAATCAAAGCCAATTGTTTCGCAAAATTTGATTATTTCCGTTCTTATTGGAATAACTTTATATCTTCCATAATAAACAGAACGGGCAAATTGATCCCCGATATTTACACACAGTCTGCATCCGTTATCAAGGACACGATAACATTCATTCCAAACAAGATTTAAGTTGTTAATATAATCCTCATAACTATCATTAAAACCGATTTGGTCATTTGTTCCATAATCTTTTAGTTGCCAGTATGGTGGAGATGTAATCGCTAACTGGAGAGACTTATCTTTTAATTCTCCCATATGACGACTATCACCTGTAATTATCCGATGTCTTGTTGTAAAGTTCATTTTTATCCTTTAACCCTTTATTTTCGACACATAACCACCTGTTGCTAACATGCGAAGCACTGAACCTTGAAAAACTACCTGCTTTGATGCGGAGCAGGGCATTTCAAAAACCGCCGAGCTGTTGGCGGTCAGGTGATTAGTTGGGTGATGCTTACAGGTAGAACCTCAAGCATTGCCCCCGCTTCCGCCTCTGATTCAACTCTTGTTTTCATAACATTTAAAGAAACAACACATGAATCTCCGCCGGGGGTTTCTTTAAAAATTGTTTCGTTGAGTGCATCCATAAATCTCTTGAGCAAATTGTCCAAATCAGGACCGTAGGGAAAGTCTTTTGGAAATTTATTTGGAGGGAGCAGGAAAGTAATTTTCAGAATGCAAGCGTATTTTACAGGAGGTAGTTCTTTAGTCTGATCTCTTATTTCTTGTGACCATTGAGCCGGAGCATTGACGCGACCTTTTGCCTTACTTTTGCTGTAAGGAACACCAGAAATTTTTTTGCAGATATATTTCATCTGTTTCTTTTCATCCAACGAAAAGGTCACCTGCACCAGAAGCTTACAGGATGTGCTAAAATACTCAAATATTGTTGTTCGCTATGAGTTTTCTAAAGTGCCCCGGCTTCTGGTGTCAGGTGAAGCGGCTGGTTGGCCGCTGTTTTTTCTTTCATATGTTGCATTCGGGCACATATCATTCATGTAGCAATTGCTACAATATGGTTTTCGAGACTTACACCAGTTCCTACCGATTTCCCACGCAGGATAATCCATCATACCAGGAAACTCCGGATGCAATGCCCGCGCTCGGAAAATTAACTGTTCCACAGTTGCGTCCAATGGTGTGAGTCCTAATCGACCAAAGACACGCCGAACATGTATATCAGCAGAAATATCGATTGAGAAATAGTCAGCAAATGGAATCTTAAATTCCCTGGCAAGAATGTTTGCTGCCATGCTCGCAATTTTTGGACCGACACCATCAAATTCAAGAAACCGGTAAACCACAGTGGCACTTGATGGGGTGTCTTTCCAGATTAGGGAAGCATTTCCTCCGTAATTGCCGTCAATTCTCTGGACAGCCAAAAAGAAGAAACCCGCCATCTTGTCGACAAATCGGTGAAGTGACTTGGGTTCAGCCATCAATTTGTGGATGTCTTCTTGTGACTGGGTGAGTAGCGTCTCTATTGAGAAATCACCAAGTTTCTCTTGGAATCGATATGGAATAAGCCATGCTCGTTCTGCTTTGATCTGTCGGTCCATCACACAAGCGAGGATAAATGCGTGGGGATGCTCTTCTATATTGTTTAGCAGTTTATTCGCATCATTATCCTTGGTAAAACGGATGAACTCTCTTGGAGATTTGAATAGTTTGGCGCCATGCGCGACTAGACGCTCTCGAATTATCTGTTTATTCATCATATTTGTTGTACGGCCAACAGTATATTGGACAGAATGGTTAAAAAGAGTGCTTGGCAGAATCTGTCTATTATTCTATATAATAATTCTGCATAACGTGAATCCTTTTTTCTTACTTTATTGAAATATAGATGAGCTTGGTATAAATATCATGACAAAGGCCAATCGTCAAGACAGGACATCTTCTGAAGCGATAGCAAAGTTCTGGAACAGAGGCTGTAGAAAAATTCGATGTGCCTGTTTTAAACAAGCCGGGGTTGGCGGTAAAAAGTCCTGCGGATTTTTAGCCTAAACAGGTGGTTTGATACCTTTGAAAAATGTTTCTGCCAGAGTACTTTGGCGGATTCAAGTTCAAGGAAGGCGATCCGCCTCAGGCGGATTAACCGCAGGAATACATTGAGTATTTTGAGGATAGCGCTAAAGCTTCACTCCGTGCAAAATTTGAGCCTGACGCCGACACGAAGTGACACGCAGTGAACCATCAGCGCTAAATTGGGCGAAAGAGGGCGTTTTGCAAAGGTCTCGGTTTAACAGGGCAGGAGGTAAGATAATGGAAAGCGTTGATGCTGTTAAGGGCATTTTGAATAAAATATATGGCACAAAAAAGGGAGCCGGGGCCTTTAAGAAAATTTATCCCTTAATAGAAAAGTTTCCAGCCAGAAAAAGAGAGGCGCGGGACTATTTTTCCCAGGAAGATGTGATTCTGATAACTTATGGCGATTCCATATATACAGGCGAGGAAGCCCCCCTGAAAACGTTTCACAGGATTGCCGCAAAACACTTCAAAGGGGTATTTTCAACAATACATATTCTTCCATTTTTCCCCTATTCTTCTGATGACGGCTTTTCTGTTATTGATTTTTATTGTGTAAATCCAAAGCTTGGATCCTGGGAAGATATTAAATCATTGAACAGCGATTTTAAGATTATGTTTGATCTTGTGCTAAATCATGTTTCTTCGAAGAGTAACTGGTTTGAAAAGTATTTAAATGAGGAACAAGGATTTGAAGATCTTGCTATTGAAGCAGACCCCTCGACTGATCTGTCCGGGGTTACAAGGCCCAGGTCGCTGCCGCTTTTAACTGAATTTACAAAGAGTTCAGGAAGTGCTGTTAATGTTTGGACAACATTTAGCGCCGATCAGATAGATCTTAATTTTAAAAGCATTGATGTTCTTGAAAAGATGGTTGAGATACTGCTTTTTTATGTGAACCAGGGCGCAACCATTTTGCGACTCGATGCAATTGCCTATTTGTGGAAGGAGATCGGGACGAATTGTGTTCACCTTAGCCAGACCCATGATGTAGTGAGATTATTTCGAAGTATATTGGATTGCGTTGCCCCGGATGTCATGATTATTACGGAGACAAATGTGCCTCATGTGGAAAATATCAGCTATTTTGGAGATGGCAGGAATGAGGCGCAGATGGTTTATAACTTTACGTTGCCGCCGCTGCTTTTTTATTCCTTTGCAATTGAGGATTCAACGGCCTTGTCAAGCTGGGCAAAAGGGCTTTATTTAAAGTCTGAAGCCAATACCTTTTTCAACTTTACGGCCTCGCATGATGGTATTGGTGTGCGCCCGCTTGAAGGGATATTGCCTGAAGAGGAAATAGACAGGCTCATTAAGATTGTTAAAGAAAATGGAGGCAGAGTTTCATACAAGAGGAATTCAGATGGTTCGGAGAGTCCGTATGAATTAAATATAACCTATGTTGATGCCTTCTTAAACAAAAAAAGCGGATTTGACGAATATCATTCTAATAGATTTCTTGCCTCTCAGGCAATTCAGTTTGTTCTTCCCGGAGTACCTGGTACCTATATCCATAGCATATTAGGTTCGCACAATTGGGAACAAGGTGTCAGGCAAACTCAAATGGCCAGAACGATAAACAGGGAAAAATTGCGGTTTGATGATATCATAAAACAATTGGAGGATCCTGATAGCTTTCGCTCAAGAATTTTTTTTCCATATATAGGGTTGATCAAAATCAGGAAAAAGCAGCCGGCCTTTCATCCAAACGCTTTTTTTGAAATACTGGAACTTGATCCAAAGGTATTTGCCATTTTAAGGCATTGCAAAGAACAGATAATATATACATTAACAAATATTTCATCAACGCATGTTTCTGTATCATTGCCGAAAGACATAGGCGATTTTGATATGAAAGACCTTCTGAGCGGAAAGATATTTAAGGCGAATTCAATCGGCCTAAATCCTTACCAGTTTGTGTGGCTTGTTACGAGAGACCGTTGATTTTATCCCTTAACTTGCCGGAACATTTAAATGTAACAACCCTTCTCGCTCTCAGCATTAAGTCGTCGCCTGTAGCAGGGTTTCGGCCCCTTCGTTGCGTCTTATTTTTTACGCAGAATTTCCCAAATCCTGAAACCAGAACATCCTCCCCCTTTTCCAGAGTGCCCTTAATGATTTCCAGAAGAGATTCGATGATTTCGACGGCTTCTTTCTTGGTAAAACCAAGCCCATAAACCTTTTCAACAATATCGTTCTTGGTTAATGCCATGGTACCTCCTAAAAGAACTTGCTACGTCATTAGAAATGATGATATCGATTTTCTTTTATTATGATTTTCTATTGAACTTGGCTCAACAATTGAAGAACCCTGCAGCAAGCTGCAATCCGCCGCAGGCGGATTCGACTGTAAGGAATTCTGTCAATTTTTTGATTCGCTCGCTAACCCCGCAATCCGCCAATCCGCCAGAGCCCTTTGGCGGACTGGCGGACGGGGAATGCGCTCGCTGTTGCAGTTCAATTTGTTCAAATTTTTCAGGTAAAAGCAACTTCAAATTTACCGTTTATAAATTTTTTGGCAAACAGACTATGAATGAAAAGACTGTAACTTACTAAATATACAGATATTGAATATATGTCAAGATACTTTGGAGCCGACGGGCGGAGTCGAACCGCCTACCTGCTGATTACGAATCAGCTGCTCTACCGACTGAGCTACGTCGGCCTGATAAATATCGGCCTGATAAATATCGGACTGATAAATAAAAGTGCAGTACTTTGTTTATGAATCTAAATCAAGAAAAAAGTTTGCTTAAATCCTTAATTGATTTAATTCCTTGCAGAAATTCTGGAATTGAGTGCACGGGCCTGTCCGGGTCTGCCAGGGCATTCCTTGTTTCTAAAATATACATGGAGCACAGAATGCCTGTTGTTGTTCTAACAGCTTCGGCAAAAGATGCTGAAACACTTTTGGAAGATTTGCGCTTTTTTTCAAAAGATCTTCAAAAGGCCTCAATATATTTCCCGCCTTATAATATTTTGCCGTTTAAGCGTTTGTCATATCACAACGAAACAGCGGCAAAACGGATAAGGGCTCTCTACCGTTTGATAGAGGATGAAATGCCGCCGGTTGTAGTCACAACTGTAAGCGCCCTGCTGCAGAGACTCATTCCAAAACTGATGCTGAGCGATTATGCTGAGATTATAATGGCTGGTGAAGATATTGACAGGGATCTTTTGATAGAAAAACTGATTTCCGGCGGTTATGTTCGAGCTGCGATTGTGGAGGAGCCCGGGGATTTTTGTGTTAGAGGCGGGATCCTGGATATTTATTCTCCTTTGTATTCAGATCCGCTAAGGATCGAATTGTTCGGAGAAACCGTGGACTCCTTAAGATTTTTTTCAGCGGCAACCCAGCGCAGAATAGAAAATATCCAGGAAGCGATCATACTTCCAGCCGGGGAAGCGATTCTGAAAATGGAGCTTATGGATAAGATAACAGGCAGGATAAGAGAGCAGGCGTCTGCCCTTGATCTTCCAGTAACCAGGGTTAGAGAGCTAATTGAGCGTATCAGGAAAGAGGGGGTGTTCCCAGGAATTGAGAGCCTGATTTCTTTAATATATCCTCAACTTGACACACTGTTTGATTATGTTCCCGGTAATACCCTTTTTATCCTTATGGAACCAGTGAAACTGGAGGAAGCAGCCGGTGAATTTCATGAACAGGCAACAAAAAATTATATTGGAGCCTGTAAAGAAAACAGACTATGTGTTGAGCCTGACGCTTTTTACATGCAATGGCCAAGGGCAAAGGAGATGTTAGCCGAGAGAAAGCCGCTGACAGTTAAAATGCTTCCTGTGTCGGGAGAGGATTGGGGCAAGAGGCGGCCTTTTTTGCGGCTAAATTTTAATATTGAAGATAACGCTGCTGTCAGAGCTGAACTTAAGGCTCATATAAAAAAAGAGAACCTTCTGTTGCCTCTTGTAAACTGGATTAATGATAAAAACGAGGCTGGATATTCCGCTCTTATTGTTTGCAGCTCCAGGTTGCAGGCAGGCCGCATTAAATCTCTTCTGTCGCCGTATGGCATTAAACTTGGAATTATTAACGGGTTCCCTGTCGCCAAAGGCAGTAAAGGGTCTGTGGCCGTATGCCTTGGCCGGGTTTCATCCGGTTTTGTCTGGCCTGATGAATTTTTGGCTATAATTACAGAGGAGGAAATATTCGGCGTAAAGCGCCACAGAAAAAGGATTTCAAGACAAAAAACAAAGGTTCAAGCCGGAATGCTTGAATTTACAGACTTGAAGAATGGCGAACCTGTTGTTCATGTTGAACATGGAATTGGTCGTTTTGACGGCCTGCTAAAGCTCAAGATAGACGGAATAGACAACGATTTTCTGCTTATTATCTATAAAGACGATGATAAGCTCTATCTTCCTGTAGATCGAATGAGTATGGTGCAAAAGTATATGGGGCTGGACGGAGTAATACCTGTTTTTGACAAGTTGGGCGGCAAATCATGGCAGCGGATTAAGGAAAGGGTTAAAAAATCGGTTGAGAAGATCGCGGGAAGACTCCTTAAACTCTATTCTGAGCGGAAGGTAAAGAAAGGCTATGCTTTTGAGGCAACAGACTGTGATTCGCAGGATTTTGAGGCTGGTTTTTCGTATGAAGAAACGCCTGACCAGATAAAGGCAATTGATGAGGTGCTGCATGATATGGAGGAGCCGACCTCGATGGACAGGCTTGTATGCGGCGATGTTGGATACGGCAAGACAGAAGTAGCCCTTCGAGCATCCTTTATGGCTGTTGATAACGGAAAACAGGTTGCAATCCTGGTTCCTACAACGGTGCTTGCGGAGCAGCATTTTGAGACATTTGCAAACCGTTTTAAGCGTTATCCGGTCAATATTGCGTGTTTAAGCAGATTCCGTTCCGTGCATGAGCAGCATGCAATTATAGATGGGCTTAAAGCAGGAAAGATAGATATAGTCATAGGAACCCACAGGCTTATCCAGAAAGATGTTGCTTTTAAAGATTTGGGGCTTGTTGTGCTTGATGAAGAGCAGCGCTTTGGCGTTAAACACAAGGAGAAATTGAAAGAAATCAGGCGCGCCGTAGATGTTCTGACCTTGACGGCAACCCCGATACCACGCACTCTTTACATGTCTATGATGGGAGTGCGTGATATGAGCATTATCTCGACACCGCCCGAGCATCGTCAGTCAATTATCACATACATTTCTGAGTTTGACGGGGCAGTTATTTCAGAAGCAATAAGAAACGAGTTGAAAAGAAAGGGCCAGATATATTTTGTTCACAACGATATTCATAATATATGGGCAATGGCAAACTATTTGCAGAAACTGGTGCCTGAAGTCAGGCTTGACGTGGCGCATGGCCGTCTTACGGAAAATGAGCTTGAGCTTGCGATGTTGCGGTTCTTCAACAAAGAGATCGACATGCTTGTTTGTACAACGATAATTGAGTCCGGCCTCGATATTCCTTCGGCTAATACCATTATTATTAATCGGGCGGACAGATTCGGATTGGCGCAGATTTACCAGTTGCGAGGCCGTGTAGGCAGGGCTGATGAACAGGCCTATGCATATCTCTTTATTCCTGATGAGACAGCTTTAGGCAGGGACGCTCAGAAACGTCTGAAGGTATTAATGGAGCACAGCGATCTTGGGGCTGGTTTTCAAATAGCCATGAGCGATTTAAAAATAAGGGGAGGAGGCGCAATCTTGGGCGCATCCCAGTCCGGCCATATAGCTGCGGTAGGTTATGACATGTTTTTAAAGCTCATGGAAAACGCGATATCTGAGCTTAAAGGAAAACCGGTTCAGGAAGGCCTTGAACCCGAGATTAATATATCTTTGTCAAGCTTTATTCCTGAATTTTATATTTCCGATATCAACCAGCGGCTTTCAGCTTATCGCCGCCTTGCAAAGATGACAGAGCTAAGCGAGATCTCAGATTTTAAGAAAGAGCTGATCGACCGCTTTGGAGCCTTGCCAAAAGAGGCAAACAATCTTTTATTAAAAATCATGCTTAAAGTATTGTCAATAAAAGCCGGAGTGAAACGGCTTGACCTGACCCGACAGCAACTCATCCTTTATTTTTCAGAGGCTCACCAGAAATATCCCTTTGGCATTGTTGATATGATTGTTGACCAGAGCAATTGTTTTAGTTTTACGCCAGACCATGCGCTAAAAGCAAAACTGTCAAAGCGCACTGCAGCCGGTCTATTGTTGGAGACCAAAAACATCTTGAAAGAAATTACTCAACATGTTAACGGCTGAGCAGCAAGATACTTAAAGGATTAAGGATTAAAGGGTAAGAATTTACGTAGCCGTTGACGGCTTGAAACTTGAAATTGGAAATTAGAAATTTGGGAGAGATTAAATTAGAAATTAGAAATTAGAAATTGGGAAGAACAGTACAAAAGCATGGTAACTACTCAGTATGAAGGCCAAATTTCCAGTTTCTAATTTCTAATTTCAACGTTCCGTGAACGCTTGCGATATTTGTGATTTGTTATTTAATCCTTAACCCTTACTCCTTTAATCCTTTCATTTATCAATGATAAGATACTCTAATAAATTGTATCCAATGTTTGGAGCGTTATTGATTATTTATATCCTGACAGGGTGCGGTGATTATGGGTCTGATTCACATTCAGCGCCCGGCGATAATTATTTAATCAGAGTCGGAGACAGAGTTGTTACAATAGTTGACTTCAACAAAGCCTTTGAAATTGTTAAAGCAGCTTATTCCCATAATGCATTGCAGGAGCCGGATTCTTGCAGGGGAGCTAAGTTGCGGCTTTTGAGCCAGTTGATAGAGGAGATGATTATACTGGAAAGGGCAAAAGAGTTAAATATCGGGATTTCTGATTCAGAACTTGACGAAGCTGTTGCGCAAATAAAGGGAGATTATGATGATAATGCTTTTGAGCAGGTTTTACTTGAACAGGTTGTTTCATACAATTTGTGGGCAAAAGAGCTTGGGAAGCGTTTGCTCATAGAGAAGGTGGTTGAAAAAGAGTTAAGGGAACATGTTGTAATAACTCCTGAAGACATATCGAACCATTATGAAAAACATTATAATAGGCATGACGGGCCGTCCGCCCTATCCGGCGATTCTGATAAGGCAGATGGTGATTTAAATAGAATAATCGTAAAACAGTTGCGCAGAAAAAAGGCGGAAGAAGCCTATAAACCATGGATAGAGAATCTTAGAAAAAAATATTTGGTTGAAATAAACAAAAAAGAGTGGGAAAAAATCGCTCAAATAGGTTCAGGATTAAATTAATGGATAAAAGTATTATGGAAATTATTAAGCGTTTGGCAATATGCTTTATTTTAATTTTATGTTTTATTGCAGTCAATACAGCAGACAGCGCAGAGGTCGTTGACCGTATTGTAGCTGTTGTTAATGATGATATCATTACGCTTTCCGAATTAAACCAGCTTGCCAAACCATATGCAGACAAAATCAAAACACTTGGGTATCCTATTGAGAAGGAACGTGAAATGCTCTTTAAGGTGCGCGATGATATGCTTAACCAGCTTATTGATCAGAAACTTACTGATCAGGAAATAAAACGGTTTAAGATTTCTGTAAATGAAAAGGAGCTTGATGCAGCAGTTGAGCGTGTTAAAGAGATAAACTATTATACTGATGAAGAGCTCAGGCAAGAGTTGGCCGGACAGGGGTTAAACATGGAAGAGTATCGAAAGAGTATAAAGGAGCAGATACTCAGGGCAAAGCTGGTCAACCGTGAAATCAAATCCAAGATCGTCATTACCAGACAGGATGTAAAGTCATATTATGAAGCACACAGCGATAAATATTGCGGAGAGAAAAAATACCGTCTCCAGAACATAATTATGAAAACCCCTCCTTTTGTTGATGAAATAAAGAGGTTTTCAATTAAAAAAAGGATGGAGGCTGTGCTTGCAAAATTAAAGGCAGGGCAACCTTTTGAAGAAATGGCTAAATCCTATTCCGAATCTTCAGGGAGCTGCGACCTTGGGTTATTTGCAATTAATGAGCTTTCACCACAATTGCAAGAGGCAATAAAAGGATTAGGGGCGGGTGAGTTTACATCTGTGCTTGATACCGATTATGGATATCAGATATTTTATATCTCAGAAGTTGTAGATAGTCCTGGAAAATCGCTGGAAGAGGTAACAGTCGAGATAGAAGAAAAGCTTTTCAGAGAGATAGTTGATAAAAAATTCATGTCATGGCTTGATGATTTGCATAAAAAATCTCATATAAAGATAATAAAATAAGGTAGCCCCGCTGTAGCGGGGCTTGAAACTTGAAATTGGAAAGTAGAAATTTGGGAGAGATGAACGGCTTGAAACTTGAAATTAGAAATTGGGGAGAACAGTACAAAAGCATGAAGGCCAAATTTCCAATTTCTATTTTCCAATTTCAACGTTTCGTGAACGGTTACTATTATGATTAATAAAAACCCTCTTTCATTTGGACATTATCTTAAGGCAATACGGGTCAAGAAGGGAATCAGCCTTGATGAGGTTTCAGAAGAAACCAGGATTAGAATAGACACTCTCCGTCTTATTGAAAAGGAGGATCATGACAGATTGCCTTCCGAGGTTTTTGTTAAAGGATTTTTGCGCGCTTATGCAGAAGCTGTCGGTATTGATGGGGGTGAGGCTGTAACGCGTTACACATCAAGTATTAATGCTTATCAGGCAACTGCAAGGTCTGAAACAGATTTTGTCAAATTGAGCACAAGATTTTGGCCTCATTTGCTGCTGTCTCTTGGGGCGATGATATGTATTATCACTTTATCTGTTTTTGCGATGTCTGTTTTTCATAGCCCCCTTCAAACCGATAACCAGGTTAACACTAATGCCGGGGAGGATGATAATAAGAATGACAGTGAGTTAGAATCCGATTTAGCTGGCAAACCATCTGAAAAAAGTTTATTGCTTAAAATAATAACAATTGAAACAAGCTGGATAAAGGTAATAATAGATGGTCGGAAGCCGAAAGAATACAGCCTGAAACCCGGAGATCGCCTTGAGTTTGAAGCGTTTACTGGTTTTAATTTATTGATTGGCAATGCAGCAGGTGTTCAGTTGATTTTAAATGATAAACCCATAGAGGTTTCAGGGAAGAGGGGACAGGTAGTAAATATCCAGATTCCATAAAAAAGCATATGAGGAATTTAGGAATTGAAGAATTGAAGGTATTTTACTGATTTTAATCCCTCAATCCCTCAATCCCTCAATCCCTCAATCCCTCAATTCTTTTTGTTCTGGTAATGAGTTATGCAAAGTAATCATCATAAAATACTTATCGAAAGTATCAGGAGATTGCTGAGACGGGACGCCACAACCCACCTTGTCAAGATAGTTGATAAGACACATGTGGCTGATCTCGCAGAGGTATTTCGTTCTTTATCTCTTTCCCATCAGAGAAAACTCTTCGATATGATAAGTGATACAGAGCAAAAAGGGCTGCTTTTCAGCGAACTTGATGAAGATACCTTAATGGGCTTTGTTGAAGAAATGGAGTTGGACGATCTTGTTGAAATCCTGGATCACATGCCGACTGATGATGTTGCTGACCTGATCGGACGACTTCCAGAGGATAAATCCGCTTCCATTCTTGAAAAGATGAAAAAGGAGGGTTCCGAAGAGGTTGAAGGGTTGCTTCGTTACGAAGATGATACCGCAGGCGGTATCATGGTACCTGATTTTATTGCATTAAGGGAGAATATAACATCCAGAAAGGCCATTGAATCACTTCAAAAGGAGTATATGGATGTTGAGATGCCCTTTTATCTTTATGTGGTGGATGAATATGGCAAGCTGGTAGGCGTCAGTTCGCTAAGACAGCTTGTAGTGGTCCGGCCGGACACCCCGCTTAAAGATTTTATGACAACAGACATAATTGCGGTAAAAACCGACGTGGACCAGGAGGAGGTGGCAAAAATCGTTGCGCGTTATGATATCCTGGCTGTGCCGGTTGTTGATGAATATGGCAAGCTTATTGGTATTGTTACTGTTGATGATATTATTGATATCATCAGAGAAGAGGCTACTGAAGATATATTGAAAATGGCAGGAGCAGGCGAGGAGTTTGTTGAAACACAGTCTGTCGTCAGAAGTACAAGGATAAGGCTGCCATGGCTGTTTGCGAGCTGTGTTGGCGGAATAATTGCATTTATAATTATTGGTCGCTTTGAAGAGAGTTTAAGCAAATTTATTTATCTTGCGGCATTTATTCCTGTCATCATGGGCATGGGGGGAAATATAGGCACTCAATCCTCTACAATTGTGGTGCGTGGTCTTGCAACAGGACGTCTCAATATTATAGATATCTGGTCTGTTGTTTTCAAGGAACTCGCTATAGGTCTTATCCTCGGAGTTATTTACGGAGTCCTTATCGGCATTGTTGCTCAGGTTCGATACGACACCGGGGCGCTTGCAATATCGGTTGGGGTTGCTTTAATCTGTTCCATGTCTGTTGCCGCGCTGATAGGTTCTCTGGTGCCTATGCTTTTTGCACGGATAAATGTCGATCCTGCCGTAGCAACAGGCCCTCTTGTAACAACAGCGATAGATATCATCAGCGTATTTTTCTATTTTACAATTGCCACAACTCTCCTCGGCATATAACGGATGTCCAGCTTTTCCACGCCAGCTATCATGCTCCGCCGCACGGATTTTGGAGACTATGATCTTATAATTACCTTTTTTACGTTAAATAAAGGAAAGATTTCTGTAATAGCCAAATCCGCAAAAAAAAGCGTAAGACGATTTTCAGGTATTCTTGAGCTCTTTTCTGTTTTAGATATTGTGTGCAGCACAGGCCGCAGGCCAGGACTTTCTGTTTTACAGGAGGCTGCATTAAAACATCCATTTGCCGGAATAAGAAAAGATGTAATAAAGACGGCATACGCAAGCTACTGGGCAGAACTGATAAATGAATGGATGGAAATGGGTGAAAAGCAAATTCAGCTTTATCATCTGTTTCAGCATGTTTTATGCGAGCTCGATCTTGGACAAATACCTGACAAAGCTCTTAGCATTCAGTTCCAGATAAGATTTATTGCCATGTCGGGTCTTTGCCCGAATTTAAACCACTGCTGCATGTGCAAGACTAGACTTGAAAAGATAAAAAAAAACGAGGTCGTGTTTGATCTTCAAAAGGGCGGGCTTGTATGTGAAAGGTGTGTGACTGGATCGTCACGACAAATATCTCTTTCAAAAGGGACTATAAAGCAGCTTCTTTGGATCAAAAGCGGAAATTTGGATAAGGTGAGCAGGATCAGATTTTCCAGCCAGGATTTAAAGGAGGGCCTGAGATTTATGGAAATGTTTGTGCCTTATCATTTGGGAAAGGAACCGCGGAGCCTTGCTTTTTTGCGTCAGATAAGACAGGGAATAGGGAATAAAAAAAGATGAACATCGAACATCGAACGTCCAACATCGAATTTTGAATGAAAAGAAAAAAAACAGAAACAGGAAGGCAGAACCAACAACCCTGAACCTTTGTTTCTCATTTGGTGTTTGTTTTCTCATTCGATGTTGGAATAATTTGAGGAGCGGAGCGACATCATTATTCGACGTTGGACGTTTCCGCCAGTGAGCTTTGGCGGATTCGATGTTGGACGTTCATCTTTTAAAACAACCCCGTATGGCATAAATGCAACCTGTGGACGTTTACAAAATAACTTAGCGCTTATGGGGCGTAGGGCAGGGCTTTAGCCCTGCAAAGGAACAAGGGAGTATGCAGAGTATAAAAGGTATTCTGGAAGCAGGGCGGATTGAAGCATCTGCGCCGTGCAGAATCGACATGGGGGGAACCCTGGATATTAGCACATTTTATTATCCGCTCAGGCATTTTTCTCCGTGCACCTTTAACATAGCGGTGAATTTAAGAACCAGAGTCTGCCTTTTTCCCTATAAAGAAGGGATCGTAAAGGTTTCTTCAAGGGGTTTTAAAAGCGCAGAATATCCATTAGACAAAGCCCCGTTTAATCACCCTTTAGGGTTTATGTTTGCGATTGCGGCCTATTTCAGGGCTGAAGGTGTACATATTGATATTGACTCGTCATCGCCTCCTCGCAGCGCTCTGGGAGGTTCATCCGCGGCCGCGGTTGCTCTTATTGCGGCATTTTCAAAGATCAATCAAATGCAAACAGCCGGTCCTGGGTCAAGGCAAAAAATTGCGCTGCTTGCGCATGTTCTTGAAGAGAGCGTTGCAGGCGTGCCGTGCGGACTTCAGGATCAGCTTGCTTCTGTGTATGGAGGGGTTAATGCATGGTACTGGCCCGGTATAATTAAGGGCCCATCTTTCAGAAAAAAAACTATTGTTAAGAAAGCATTTCATAAAAACCTGAATAAGCATCTACTTCTCGCCTATTGCGGGATTCCCCATGAATCGAAGAATATTAACAGAATCTGGGTTGAGCAGTTTATTTCCGGAAAATACCGCAAACTCTGGGTAGAGATAATTGCATGCACACAAAGGTTTAATGATGCTCTTCTTGAAAAAAACTTTAAAGAAGCCTGCGTTTCAATGAACAGGGAAACGGCTATAAGGAGGAAAATGACGCCCGACGTGCTTGATAAGATGGGGGCAAAGCTCGTTGATCTGGCTGTTAAAAACAGATGCGGCGCAAGATTCACAGGAGCCGGCAGCGGCGGCTGTATCTGGGCGATAGGCGAGATCGATGATATTGACAGGTTAAAGCATATTTGGAAAAATGCTCTTTTGAGCAGAAAAGAGGCATGTCTGCTTGATGTAGATATTGATTCCAAAGGATTAGGGGATTAGGCTGAAGGCTGTTAGGCTGAAGGCTGAAGGGGTCAGAAGAGCACGATTGCCGTACTTTGGCGCAAGAATCAGATATTTCCGCCAAACATGGCTTCAAAATGCGCTTTTTCCTAACAGCCTTCAGCCTTCAGCCTATCCACCTGAGTAGTTACAGTGTATTTAACAAATGGTAAATAGAGGAAACAAATGTATTTTCAGGAACTAATATTAGCATTGCAGCGGTTCTGGGCGCGCAAAGGATGCACGCTGATTCAACCTTATGACATTGAGGTCGGCGCAGGAACATTTCACCCGGCCACACTTCTTAAGGTTCTTGGCCCTGAGCCCTGGAATGCGGCTTATGTCCAGCCATCCAGACGCCCTACAGACGGCCGTTATGGTGAAAATCCGAATCGTCTTCAATATTACTACCAGTTTCAGGTCATACTTAAACCTTCACCACTTGATGTGCAAAAACAGTATCTTCAAAGCATCAGGGCGCTCGGCATTGATTGCCTTGATCATGACATCAGATTTGTTGAAGACGACTGGGAATCCCCAACCCTTGGTGCATCCGGCCTGGGATGGGAGGTCTGGCTGGACGGTATGGAGATTACCCAATTTACCTATTTTCAACTGGCAGGCAGTATTGAGCTCCATCCTGTTTCAGTGGAGCTTACTTATGGCCTGGAACGCATTGCAATGTATCTTCAGGGAGTTGACAATGTTTTTGATCTAAAATGGAATGATAAAATATTTTATGGAGATATACATCACAGGCAGGAAGTGGAGCAGTCAACATATAATTTCGAAAAGGCAGACGTGGATATGCTCCTAGATCTTTTCAACAAATACGAGAATGAAGCCATGCGGATGATTAATAACCTGCTCGTTTTTCCGGCTTATGAATATTGCCTGAAGTGTTCGCACACATTTAACCTTCTTGATGCTCGCGGAGCCATCAGTGTAACAGAGAGAACCGGTTATATCGCACGGATAAGAAATCTTGCGAGAGCCTGTGCCAAGCAGTATCTGAACCAGAGAGAGGCTATCGGTTTTCCGATGTTGAAAAAGGAAGATAAGGGGTAAACATGGACACTTTTTTGCTTGAGATAGGCACAGAGGAGATCCCGGCCGGTTATATCAAGCCTGCTCTGAAGGGCCTTTCATCGCTGATTTTACAAAGGATGGACGATGCGCGTATTGAACACGGCAAGGCCAGGACTTTTGGAACGCCGAGAAGGCTTGCAGTGGAAGTTGCGGATGTTGCCGGCAAACAGAATTCTTTAACCACTGAGATCACAGGGCCTCCTGAAAAAATTGCTTTTGATGAAGACAACAGGCCAACCTTAGCTGCAAAGAAATTTGCCGAGAAGTTAGGGATATCTGTTAACAGTTTAACAATCAAGAATACAAAAAAAGGCCGGTATTTATGCGCAAGAAAAACAGAGGGAGGCCTTGCCACAAGCACACTTCTTAAAAACATTTTGCCTGATGTGATTTTGTCAATTCCATTTCCCAAAAAAATGAAATGGGCGGATCTGTCCATTGAGTTTGCAAGGCCGATACATTCAGCCCTTGCACTCTTAGGAGATAAAGTTGTCCCGTTTGTTTTGGGCAATGTAAAAAGCGGCAGATATATTTTTGGGCACAGCTTTATGAGCCCGGGGAGGATCAGGCTTTCTAAACCGGACGACTACATTGAAATCCTGCGTTCTAACTATGTGCTGATTGATCCAAAAGAAAGGAAAAAACATGTTGTGCGCGGCATCGATAAAGCAGCCGGCGATTGCGGAGGCAAGGTTCTGCAAGATGATGACCTTGTTGATATTGTAACTAACCTTGTTGAATATCCGGCTGTTGTGGCAGGTAATTTTGATAAGGAATTTCTTGAGCTTCCTCGTGAAGTATTGATTACAGCCATGCGGGAGCACCAGAAATATTTTGCCGTAATTGATAAAAAAAATAATTTAATGCCGAATTTTATTGCGGTAAATAATACATTGGTCAGGGATATGTCTCTGGTTGCAAAGGGGCACGAAAGGGTACTCAGAGCCAGGCTTAAAGATGCTCAATTCTTTTACAGGAGCGATGTGGAGAGATCCTTTGAGGATTTGGTGGGAAAATTAAAAGGGGTTCTTTTTCAGGCCGGGCTTGGGACCGTGTATGATAAGGTAATGAGGGTTCAAAAACTTGCCGAATATTTGGCAGAGGTTGCAAATTTTGATTCGGATTTTAAACAAAAGGTATTGAGAGCCGCCTATTTGTGCAAGGCCGATCTTGTCAGCCAGGTTGTTGTTGAGTTCCCAAAGCTGCAAGGGGTGATGGGAAGGGTTTATGCCGCTGCTGCCGGAGAAGCGGATATTGTAGCATCTGCGATAGAAGAGTATTATCGGCCGACATATTCCGGCGGGCAGCTTCCTGAAACGGAAACAGGCGCAATTCTTGCCATTGCCGACAAGATCGATTCTATTTGCGGTTGTTTCATTATAGAGATGATTCCGACCGGAGCTTCAGATCCATATGCTCTTCGGCGCCAGGGAATAGGCATTGTTCAGATAATGCTTGATAAAGGTTTTTCTTTTTCATTAAGCGAGTTGATTGAAAAGAGCGTAACGGTGTTCGGCGAACGAAATACCGACGAAGTTAAGAGGATTTCCGACAGGATTTATCTCTTTTTGCAAAATCGGATAGCCTATCTTTTGTCCGAAGAAGGGTTTTCAAAGGATGTAATAGCAGCAGTAATTGCTGTTTCAATAGATAATATGCCAAATGTATGGAACAGGGTGCGAGCCCTGGAAAAGCTCAAGGCTAAACCTGATTTTGAGCCCCTTGCAATAGCTTTTAAACGGGTTGTTAATATAATAAAAAAAGCCGGCCATTTTGAAACAAACAAGGTTGATGAGAATCTGTTTGAGCATGAATGTGAGGCTGTTTTGTTTGCTGATTATAAAAAAATTAAGGAAAAGGTATTGGATGATCTTGACAAGGGATTATTTGAACAGGCCCTTTTTGATATAGCTTCATTGCGTGATTCTGTTGATGTTTTTTTTGACGGGGTGCTGGTAATGGCGGAAGATTCGAGCATACGAAACAACAGACTTTCACTGTTAAAACAGATTGAAAAACTATTTGGATTGTTTGCCGACTTTTCAAAAATTTCAACCAGCGCCGTTTCTCTTTAACCATTTGAAAAAACCAGACAGGATAACAGGATAAACAAGATTTTGTTTCAAGTAAACAAATAAGGTTGATGAATTCGTAAAAAGCCGAATTTTCATTTGCTTGTCATTCCCGCGAAGGCGGGAATCCAGTAATTGCAGACCGTTGCAATTCATTAGATTGCTTCGCTTCGCTCGCAATGAGCGATACCAGAACTTATTGAGAAGTTACTATTGTTTTACACAAAGACGACAGGTTTTATTTTTTTTCTTTGCGAGCTTGGCGCCTTTGCGTGAGAATCTAAATTATTAAGGTTTGTACACATGAGATTACTATCATCATCTGTATCTATTACAAGATACAAAGTAAAAGGAAAGATTCAAGGTTCTCTTGTCCAGACAATTATGGACGGGCTTAAAAAGAACTCCATTACAGAAATTGATAACCAGCCAGTGGAAAAAGCAGCAGGATGGACTTCTTTTGATAACCCGTATCTGCCTGATTTTCAAACCTCATCCTGTGCTATAGGCGCTCATTTTGTATTTTCACTGCGGATTGACAAAAAGAATATTCCTTCAAAAATTATTAAAAAATATTATACCATTGAGATGGCCAAAAGACTGGCTGAAAGCGGGAGGGAATACTTTTCTCGAAATGAAAAAAGTCAGATAAAGGAATATGTCGTCAATGCTCTTAGCCTCAGCATTCCGGCGACTCCGAATATTTACGATATTATCTGGAATTATGATGGATCTTCTTTGTGGTTTTTTTCCAATCAAAAAGCGGCTAACGAAGATCTTGAAACACTTTTTTCAAAATCTTTCGGACTAACACTAATCAGGCTTTTTCCCTATACAATGGCCGATCTTGCGTCCGGCATTACGGATAAAGAGCGCGATCTTTTATCAACAATTTCTCCGACAAAATTCATGGATTAAATTATGTTAGATGTTTCAATTGCATACAACAGGTACAAATTTCTGGGGCATGAATTTTTAACATGGCTCTGGTTTATTATGGAGGTGGACCCAGCCTGCATACTTAAAGCAGAAAGCGATATGGTTTCACTTGAAGTTGACAACCGTATTGTTCTTGAAAACAGCTTTGATAACAGGATTGAAAACATCAGAATAAAAGGAGATGAAGCCGGCTTTGAGGAAGCAAAGCTTTCTCTTCAAAAGGGTGGAGTTGTCACTGAACTGAATTTTTCTTTAAAAATCGGGGATCACGAATGGAAATTTAACATTAAAGGTGAAAGCCTTAATATCTCGTCATTAAAATCGCCTGAAACCGGAAAGCTTCAAAAAAAGGAAGATATTGAAGGGGCTGTTCTTGAAAAGATATACCTTTATGAAAAAGTAGTTGTACTGGTAGAAAATCTTTATAAACAGTTTATCCGGATAAGAGTTTCAGGCAAATGGAAAAACGAAACCATACCTTTAATAAAAAAATGGATCAAATCCTGAAAGATAGTGCCTAAAGTGAGCTAAAGTATATTAAAGTGCCTAAAGTTAATCCGCCAGAGCACTTTGGCGGATTTGGCACTGCCAATTTTGATTTTTTACCATACAATTTTGCTCCCTTTGTTTCTATCTGAACTTATAACCAAGCCCTGAAAATCTATAGCCACGTCGAAGGCGTACCATAACTTTAGGCATTTTAGGCACTTTAAGATACTTTAGGCACTTATACTTAATTTTTATGGAACTATTAGACAAACTTAAAAGATTTTTTGATCTCTCCTCGTTCCGTCCAGGCCAGGAAGAAGTGGTCAGAACAATGCTAAAAGGAAGAGATGCTCTTGTGGTCATGCCCACCGGAGGAGGAAAATCGCTTTGCTACCAGCTTCCTGCCTTAATCCGTGAGGGAACAGCCCTCGTTGTTTCTCCCCTTATTGCTTTAATGAAAGATCAGGTAGATGTTCTTCAAAAAAGAGGGATTGCAGCATCATTCATCAATTCCACCATTTCCTGGGCACAGCAAAAACAGGTCCTTAAAAAACTTGAAGCAGGAGACTTGAAGCTTTTGTATGTTGCTCCTGAACGGTTTCGCCAAAAAGAGTTTTTACAGTCTCTTTCTGTTTCCAGGATCAGTTTTGTAGCGATAGATGAAGCCCATTGTATCTCCCAGTGGGGGCACGATTTTCGTCCCGATTACCTGCGGCTTGGAAAAATCCTGAAAAATAAAGGACCGTATCAGATACTTGCCGCCACCGCAACCGCCACGGAATCGGTTATATCTGATATCATCTCTTCTCTTTATCTTCCCAATTGCCGACAGTTTGTAACAGGCTTTTATCGCAACAACCTGCAATTGAAAGTAGTTCATTGTTCAAATAAAAAGGAGAAAGAAGGCGCTCTTGTGTTTGCCCTTGCAGAAGAGAAACTTCCCGCGATTGTATATTGCGCCACGAGAAAAGCTGTGGATGAAGTGGTAACCCTGTTGAAAGATCAAGGGCATCCTGTGTCAGGATACCATGCAGGCATGGAGGATGAAACGCGAAATCGTGTGCAGGAACGATTCATGACAGGACGCAGTGAAATAATTGTGGCAACCAATGCCTTTGGGATGGGAATTGATAAATTAGACATACGCCAGGTCATTCACCACCAGTTTCCCGGCTCTATAGAATCGTATTATCAGGAGATAGGAAGAGCAGGAAGAGATGGGGAAAAATCAATATGCACGCTCCTTTTTTCCATGGGGGATAACTATATCCAGGAATTCTTTGTTGATATGAACTATCCTTTGCCGGAAGCTGTCCTGAATGTCTTTGATTTCTTAAAAAATACCGGAAAGGATTATCTGGGTGTTGGGAATAATGAAATTTGTGAAATGATCAGCTCTGTCCAGAGCGCGGGACAGGCAGGAATCATCATAAAAATGTTAGAGCGGGCCGGTTTCCTCGAAAGGCTCTATGCCGGGATGCGGCTTTGCTTTGTTGCGGCCGGCCCAGGAAACCCAAGGGGACCTGTCCAAAAGAAGATATTTGATGTTGTGGCAAAAATCGCGGGATCTAAAGGGAAGAAAGTTTCAATTAACACACTGACAAAGGCCGCAGATCTTGAAAGACCAGCGCTTCTTAGAGGCCTTAGATTGCTTTCAGAAGATGGATTGATCACATATATACCCCCGACAAGGGGCCGCGATCTCAAGATAGTGCGGCCCCAGGCAACCTTTGAGGAGTTGAAAATAGATTTTGAACTCCTTGAGAAAAGAAAACAGAGTGATCTGAAAAAACTCAAAGAGATGGTAACTTACGGTTATTTTGGAGGGTGCAGATGGGATTTTCTCCTCTCATATTTTGGCGATGACAGCGCAACAGACCAGTGCGGTTCCTGCGACAACTGCATTCAAAGAAAGCTAAAAAGGACAGATACAAACAAAGAAGAGGAGAAAACAACAATCCTTAAAATATTGAGCTGCGCGGCGCGTATGCAGGGCCGGTTTGGCCGGACACGTGTGGCCCAGGTCCTTACAGGCGCTGCGAGGAAATGGATAACTTCACAGGGAATGAATCGCCTTTCCACATATGGCTTGCTGTCTAATTTCACCCAGGAAGAGGTTCTTGATTTTATTGACCAGTTAGATCGGCAGGGATGTTTTGTCCGCCAGGGAGACCATCTTTACCCGACTATAGCTCTTAGCAAAAAAGGAATTAAGGTGATGAAAAAAGAGGAGGAGGCATTTGTGAATCTGCCGGAAATCGAGAAACCGGTCAGAACCTTTGCAGAGGTAGCCACAGATTTTTCTCCAGAGCTCTATGAACTGTTGCGTCAAAAAAGGGAAGAATTCGGGACGGCTGAAGGAATCCCCTTGTTTCTAATAGCATCAAACCGGACTCTGAAAGAGATGGCAGCATCCGCGCCAAAAAGCATGGCTGAACTTCTTCAGGTACACGGAATCGGGCCGGCTAAAATAGAAAAATACGGACAGGATTTTTTGGATGTTATTTTAAAATATTGTGATACAGTAAACTAAATTAAAAAAACAACGGTTTACAGTTATCGGTTCACAGTTAATCAAAACATAAAAGGTAGCCGTTCACGGCTTGAAACTTGAAATTGGAAATTAGAAATTTGGGAGAGATTAAATTAGAAATTGGAAATTAGAAATTGGGAAGAACAGTACAAAAGCATGGTAACTACTCAGTATGAAGGCCAAATTTCCAGTTTCTAATTTCTAATTTCAACGTTCTGTGAATGCATACCATAAAAGAAAGATGCTGAAAGCTCAAAGCTGAAAGCTAACAACCAGTAATGAGCAACAACTTTAGCTCACTTAAATAACCGTGAACCGTGAACCGTGAACTGTGAACCGACAATCGTGAACTATTACGTTTATTAAAGGAGGATATTATGGCTTTTGATCCTGGCAAAGATAAAATTTTAAAGAAATGGAGATGTGAAGACACAGGGCTTGTTGTTTCTATCAACCAGTATGCTGATGGCCAGCCGAAACTTCAGATAGGCCCAAGAATACTGAAAAAACAGGATGGTTCGGAAAGGGCGCCAATAAAGGCAGGACGGCTTACGATAGAGGACCTGAGCTGGTTTTATGAGATTATTGATGTAGTAAGGGATGAACTCACGCGGCTGGCGCGGCCGGAATGATTGTTTTGGATTGATTGATATATATGCCCATGAACAAAGATGACGCAATTGTCAGGCCTGCAAGAGGAAAAAATTCTCCGCAACTTGGTGATTATGCCGTGATGGCAGCCAGTAAATCTGATTTGCGCATGCTTTGCGGAAAAATGAATTTACAGAAAGATCGTTTTATAAAGCTGTTTATGAGCAGGTTATATGTTGATGACGGGCAAACTGAAAACTTTGCGCTTGTTGGCCCGTTTATCGGCGCGCCGTATGCGGCAATGATTCTTGAAACATTAATTGCCTGGGGCGCGCGAAAAATTTTGTTTTTTGGTTGGTGCGGAGCAATTTCACCTGACGTCAGGATCGGAGATATTATTATTCCAACAGGCGCTATTATTGATGAAGGAACATCAAGACATTATGGAAAGGATAACGGCAGCTTGGTGCGACCGTCCGATTACATTTCCGGAAGCATCAAGAAGGCCTTAACGGAAAACCGGCTTTCTTTTTATGAAGGGTTTATCTGGTCTACGGACGCTGTTTACAGGGAGACCCCTAAAAAGGTGGAGCATTTTCAAAAAAAGGATGCATTAGCTGTTGAAATGGAACTTTCAGCCCTTTTTAGTGTGGGAAGATTTCGGGAAGTTGATGTTGGAGCTGTTCTTGTTGTTTCTGATGAGATGTCGACATGCAAACAGGTGGCCGGGTTCAGCAGGCAAAGCTTTAAAAAAAGCCGCACAGATGTATGCGAAGCAATAAGCAGCATGTGCCTTGAGAAAACAAACAATGAAAGAGATTGATGTGGACATAGTTAATAAGGTTAATGCGTTAAGAAAAGCGCTTCACAGGCATAATTACCTGTATTATGTTTTGGATAATCCGGAAGTGTCTGATGCAGAATATGACAGGATGATGCGGGAATTGATAGCGCTTGAAGAGGCATGGCCGAAACTTTATGACCCGGATTCTCCTACATCACGGGTTGGCGCTCCGCCCTTGAGCGAGTTTGAAACCATTGCGCATTCCATTCCCATGTTAAGCATGGGAAATGCGTTTGCTGATTCAGAGATAATTGATTTTGATCGTCGCACAAAGAAAATTTTAAAGACCGAGGATGACATACTTTATACAGTAGAACCGAAGCTGGACGGTCTTGCCGTGGAGCTTGTATATGAAAAGGGTA
>JAPVVG010000113.1 GCA_028571455.1 Desulfobacteraceae bacterium
AGCAAATATTTTCTTGCCCAAAACACCTGGCATCTGTCGATGAGCGCCTTAAGTTGAGCAGTCACATGATAAAAAAATATCGGGGTAGCGACCACAATAACGTCTGCTTTACGCAGCAGGGGATATATTTCATTCTTCATATCGTCATCAATAGGACAAAATCCTTTTTTTAAGCACACAGTATATCCTCTGCAAGGGATAATCTTTTTTTTGGCCACTTCAATAACATCTGTCTGAGCGCCAAGTTTTTTTGCTTCGCTCATAAAGACAGACAGCAGAAAAGCTGTATTGCCTTTTTCCCGTGGGCTTCCCTGTAAACCTAACACCATCATGATATAAAAATCCTTGCTTTAAGAGTATATCTTTAATAAAAGTAACTACTCGGGTGGATAGGCTGAAGGCTGAAGGCTGTTAGGAAAAAGCGAAAACAGTGCGCATTTTGAAGCTATGTTTGGTGCAAGAATCAGCTGTTTCCGCCAAAGTGCTGCAATCGTGCTCTTCTGACCCCTTCAGCCTTCAGTCTAAACAGCTTCAGCCTGACTACGTGAGTAGTCACGAATAAAAAAGAAACGATTTTATATATTATATTGATAAATTCGTAAAAAGTCAAAAAACCACTTTTTACGAAACCTAACACTTAACACCTAACACTTAACACCTGATGAATTGAAGATTCCCCGCAGCAAGCTGCGGGGAATCTTCGACTGTAAGGAAGTTTGCTGTTTTCAGATTCGCTCGCTAACCCTGCAGCAAGCTGCTGGGAATGCGCTCGCTTTTGCAGTTCAACTGTTTTACGAATTCATCAAACTAAGGATAACCAATTAAAATGGCGACAGAAAGAGATATTGTGCTTATATATTCGGAGGATACACCGCTTACCTTTGCAAGAATAGAGGAAATATCGGCGGATATAAAACCAAACTGGTATCATGTAAAGCTGCTTATTCTCCAGATGCCCCTTCAGCCTGTCACATGGATTTTAAGAGATTCATATATTAATGGCGAAGAATTTACAATGGATGGAAGAAAAGTACGTTTGGAGCTGATAGAATGCCCGGAAGTTGCTGAAAAACCTGACATACATGAAGAAAAATCCCAGGGCTCAAAAAAGGGGAAGGTAATATTGCTGAGAGATCGAAAGAGGGTATGAAGAAAATAGTAATTTCCGCTTCCCGCAGAACAGATATTCCGGCCTTCTACATGCGCTGGTTTATGGAGCAGATTCAAAAGAAATACTTTGAAGTTATAAATCCATACAACAGACATGTATCAGTAACGCCTGCAACGCCCGACACAGTTCACACCATTGTATTCTGGTCTAAAAATTTTGGCCCCTTTATAGAAGGCGGATTCGGGGAAAAGCTTCTAAAAATGGGATTTAATCTCTTTTTTAATTTTACTATCAATTCGGATTCGCCCATGCTTGAGCCTAATGTGCCGCCTTTAAAGGAACGCCTGAAACAGCTTGACTTTCTTTGCAATAATTTTGGCCCAGAAGGAATTAACTGGAGATTTGATCCAATATGTTTTTTCAAAACAGATAAAGAAGGTATAAAGGACAATCTGCGTGATCTCCCGATGATTGCAAAAAAAGCATCAAAAAGCGGCATAAAAAGATGCATAATAAGCTTTATGGACGATTACCCGAAGATTAGAAGAAGGGTTGCATCAATACCGGGCTTTTCCTTTATCGATCCGCGTCTTGAAAAGAAAAAAGGAATCATTTTAGAAATTGAAAAGGAGCTTGCAGCAAAAAAGATTAATATATTTACCTGCTGTGAAAAGGAATTGATGGATACTCTACCGGCAAATTCCGGCATAAGGCCAAGTTCATGCATACCAAACGATCTTCTGGTAAAACTATACGGCGGAAATCTTTCCTTTAGAAAGGACTCCGGCCAGAGGATAAAACAGGGGTGCAGGTGCATGGTCTCGAATGATATAGGATCATACAACCTTCATCCATGTTATCATAACTGTCTTTTCTGTTATGCAAACCCGAGTTCAGAAAAGGCGGCTTTACCGGTTTCCGCAAACTGACAATAATGAAAATCGGCTCTCTTCCTCTTGATAATATTACAATATTGGCGCCTCTTGCAGGAATTACAAATCTGCCTTTCAGGATTCTTGCCAAAGAGGCTGGCTGCGCGCTCGTGTGCACCGAAATGATAAGCGCTAACGGACTTGTCCGTGGATCAAAAAAAACCAAACAAATGCTTTGCAGCCTGCCCCAAGAAAAACCTCTGTCTGTTCAGATATTTGGTTCAGATCCAGACGTAATGGCTGAAGCAGCTCAGATAGTTGAATCCTCGGGAGCAAATTTGATTGACATCAATTTTGGCTGCTCGGTAAAAAAGGTGGTAAAAACAGGCGCCGGCGTTGCGCTGATGCAAAGACTCGATAATGCAGAAGCCATTATCAAGGCTGTCAGAAAAGCCGTCAATATCCCGCTTACAATAAAAATCAGGACAGGATGGGATAAATCGGGCAAACAGGCATTAAAACTATCCCAACTGGCAGAGGAATGCGGCGTAGACGCAATTGCCGTGCATCCGCGCACAGCCTCCCAGGGATTCAGAGGCAAGGCAGACTGGTCAATAATTACAGCAATAAAAGGAGCGGTCGCCATACCTGTTATTGGAAACGGAGATATTGTTACAGCAAAAGACGCTGTAGAAATGCAAAGGATTACCGGCTGCAATGCAATTATGATTGGAAGGGCGGCAATCGGGAATCCATGGATTTTCTCCCATGTCCTGGCCATTGTCAAAGGCGATGACGTATCGCCGGTAGATATTGCGCACCGGTTTGAAGTTATGATAAGATATTACAAAATGTCGATTCAATGTTTCGGAGAAAAAAATGGGTGTAGGATGATGCGCGGCCGTCTTGGCTGGTTTGTCAAAGGCTTGCGTTTTAGCGGTAAATTTTGTGAATCAATAAAGCAGATTTCGTCTGAAAACGAAACAATAGATTTAATCAAGGCATATATGGTTTTACTGCAACAGGAGAAAGAGATATGAATGGATTGCTTTTTATTGATGATGAAGAAGGTGTGCGACGTTCGGTAGTTCGCGCCCTTAAGAAGGAACCTTACAAGATCTATACGGAAGATAATGGTGAAAGGGGCATAGAATTTATCAAAAAAAACATTTTTGATATTGCAACCGTAATATCTGATTACAAGATGCCAGGGTTGAATGGGCTTGAAACCCTTACCAGCATAGCTTCAATAAACCCGGAGATAACACGTATTATCCTGACCGGCTATGCCACTATGGAAGCAGCGATCATGGCAACAAACGATGGAATCGACGGGTTTTTGACAAAGCCTTTTGACAACATTGAACTAAGAGCCAAAATTCGTGATATCTCAATGCGAAAGCGCCTGAAACAGTTTGTATCCGAACAGGTTTACGAAGAGCTAAAGAGCTCATCAGGGGATCTAAAGCCAACATTCCATGAGGCGTCGATCCTCTTTTCAGATATCCGGGGATTCACCAAAACGTCACAGGCGATCTCACCTGAAGCAATTGTTGCCTTTTTGAACAACCGGTATTTTACACCCATGGGAGAAATAGCTTACCGGTTTCAAGGAACTGTTGATAAGCATATAGGAGACAGCATTATGGTGATATTCGGCTCGCCTGTAATGCGCAGCGATGATACGGCCAGGGCTGTTAAATCCGCTATTGCAATGCAAAAAAAAGCAATAGAGATCGACAGGGAGCTTAGTCAAAAAAACGGCTTGAATCTGAAGATAGGAATCGGGATAGCAACAGGCAAGGTTTTTTCCGGAGTCATGGGTTCATTGAGAAAAAAGGAATTTACCTCGATAGGAATGGCTGTTAATATTGCATCACGACTGCAAAGTATAGCCAAAGAGGGGGAGGTCCTTATAGACGAAAGCACATTTCAGAAGATATCTGATCAGAAAATTGATAAGCAGTTTGATGTCGAGCCTCTGCCCCCTGTAAAGGTCAAAGGTATTGACGAGCTTATTACGATGTATAGAGTAAATGTTTAAATTATTGTTTTATTCTGACCGAGCTGCCGGTTTTTATTTTGTCTCCTGTGACCAATACAGCTTGGGCCTTGTCAGGATAAACAGCCGTTATCTTTATCTCGCCGGTTTTAAGCCCTGGCAGAAAAAATCTTTGGCCATCTTTCCCCTGAATTATCTTCCCGCTCTCATAAACTTCGAGTATATCACCGCGTAAAAGCCCGGCTCTTCTTCCGGCAGAAATTATAATTTTATCATTGGCTATTGAAACAACATATCCTTTCCAGGGCAAAACCCCGACAGTATCGCAAATCTTTTCGCCCATGGCCTCTGCAATATGCTCCAGGGCATTCTTTAGCGCTGCTGTTTCCTTTACCTTTTTAGCTTTTATTGAAGCAAACTCTGATTCATCAATCCTGACTTCATAATCAAAACTCTCATCAAGAAGTTTTGCGCCAGTTTCAATATCGTAAACTTCACAACTTATAAGCACACGCAGAAAATTCCGGTCATCTTTGAACCACAAAAGACCCCGTTTTTCTTTATGTGCTATTATATCTATAAGAGCTCCGGTTATAATTGCATTCAGACCGAGCCTCCGGCTTGCCTTTGCCAGAGCAAGATTGTCAAGACGGCCTGTTTCCCGCAATAAAGGCCTGGTTAAAAAATCGGGACATCCGGCATCTCCCGGCTTTATGAGCAAGATGTTTGAACATGCCCTGTTTATGGTTTCAGCAAGATTTTTCTGAAACAATTCTTCCAGATTCTGATTGGCGCAAAAGGTATAGTTTGCGAAAAAAGAAATTGCGAACTTTTTTTTCATATCATCTGGAGCAGTTATATCACTGACTATCTTCTTTGTGCTCTTTTTAATAGACGAATATGTGGAGCATCCGGTAATCATAACTATTGAAAGCAAAAAAAAGATGCTAACAAAAACAACTCGAATATATGCGGCAGTATTATGAATTCTCATTTTTCCTCTCGTATATTGCGGTAACCGTGGTAGTAATTCCGCCACGCGCTGTAAAATCTCCTGAAACCTCCATCCTCTTTGGATCAAGCAGGCCGACTAAATCATTTAGAATATGGTTGACCAAATGTTCGTAGAAGATACCGACATTCCTGAATTGTAACATATAAAATTTTAGCGATTTTAATTCAACAATCTTTACATTTGGCGTATATTTAATTGTTATGCATCCAAAATCCGGAAGGCCGGTCATAGGGCATACCGACGTGAACTCAGGTTGTTTTATTACAATATCAATATCCCTTTGGCCCTTATATTTATACTCCAGAGCGGTCAGGATGTCTGTTTTCACTATATCCGGCCTGTCTATTTTATAGCTGACCCGTTTTTTCGGCATACTTCAAAGACCTCATGGTAATACGAAACGTGTTAAGTGTTAGGTATTAAGTGTTAGGTATTTGATATGACAATTAAATATTTTATCTTAACACCTAACACTTTACACTTAACACCTGATGAATTCGTTTTTTTATGAATTCATCAATATTAATAGAAAATATAATGCCTGGTGTCAATCATACTATGAGACCGGGCATTAAATAGCTTGACACAAATAATCCTTTCTGTTAACGGGTTAATATTATTGATAAAAAAACTATCAACAAAGGGATATTTAAAATGAGTTCTTCCATTGATGAACAAATTCTAAGGGCGTCCAAGGAAATAGTTGTCAAATTCATAGAAGCGGGAAGAATCTCTCCATCCGGCTTTCCTGAACTTTTCAAAACCATTTATTGCGCGATCAAAGAAACCGTTAATGGCCGGGAAAAAGTGGAAACCGGTAAAGATAAGTAGAGACCTGCCATCACCATGTTAAACCTGATTCCCGTTCAATTTTCCTTTGCAAGGCGGTTTTAAATGCCGGCTCAATGCCATATAAAATCACCTTTTTTTTTGCTCTGGTAATGCCGGTATATATTATCTCCCGGGTCAACAGTCTGTGCTTTTCATTATCAGGCAGCACAACCAGCACATCATCAAATTCAGATCCCTGGCTTTTGTGCACTGTCATGGCAAAGGCGGGCTCCCATGACGGCAACAGATCGATGCCAAAGCTGATAAAGGAATTGAATCGTTGGAAAAAGGCCCTGTAATCTCCTTTTTTGCTTTTTATTACAACTCCGACATCTCCGTTAAACAACTCTTTTGAATAGTCGTTGCGTGTTATCATAATGACAGCGCCGGTAAAAATATTCTCTCCTGCCCAGGATGCTGGCTCCAATTCAAAGCCCAGGTATCGATTAATTATACTGTTTATCCATGTACAGCCATAAATTCCATTGCGCAGGATTGTTAAAATTCTTCCGCATCCAACCACATGAAAAATCCGGTATAAAATATCCTGCCCTGTTGCAGAGGTCAGGAGTTCCTCAGACTCCATTTTTCCTGATTCAAATATTAATTCTTTATAACTTATATTATCCCCCTGTATAGGGCTCATGTAATAATCTTGTACCCATGAATGCAGATGATGTTTCCATTGATTTAAGCTTGCGCTTTGTACAAATGCCCATTGATCCTCTTTGAGTTGAAGAGCTGAGTTAAACGAAACAGGTTCGTATTCCGGACACTTTCCCTGATTGATTTGTTTTGCAAGCTTCAGCAGGTTAGCGCCAGATCGATATACATTCTTCAGCAAAACCACTCGATCCGTAAACTCAGTAGTTTGGTCAGGAATCATTTCCGCAAAAACAGCGCCTGCTTCCACCGAGGGCAGTTGATCTTTATCTCCTAAAAAAATAAGCATGGTCTTTGCGGGATCGATTGCCTGTAAAAATTTATCCATCATGACAACGTCGATCATTGATACTTCATCCACAATTATAACTGATGCCGGCAGGGGATTGGTATCCTTGTAATGGAAATCATTTTTATAAGCTTTGTATTTTAAAATCTTATGTAATGTGGAACCTTTCAACTGTAACAGCTTAATGTCTTCAGGAGACGGATTTAATATTGTGCTGATATTGCCGGACACCGCTTCGGTCATTCTTTGCGCTGCCCTGCCGGTGGGCGCTGCCAGCATAATCTTTTCCGTATCTATCCTTTCCGTATGTATCTGGGCCCTTACAAGGCAGCGGAGGATATTAACCATAAGAGATGTTTTGCCTGTTCCAGGGCCGCCTGAGATAATCGAAAACTGCGAGCTAAGAGCCAGTTTTATCGCATTAATTTGATGCGGATCTTTTTTTATCAAAGCTCCGTTTTTTGAAACACGGAGAGAAAGAGGTTCGGACATTATCTCATTTAAAAGATTTATTTGTTGATTTTCATTAAGTCTAAGGGCAGATTTTGCCTGCAGGATAGTTTTTATTCGATCTTTTAACCTGTTTTCATGAAAATAAAACTTTTGAAAATATAAATATTTCTTTTCAGCAAACTCATATAAAACAAGGGGTAGATACAAAGAACGATCTTTCGCGATAAGGTTATCATATTTATTGCCGGCAAGATTGGTCAGGAATTGATTGGCGATTTCTTCGGCCATAAGTTTTTCCATAAAAATTTGCAGCCTGGATGACAGGCTGTTTTTATCAAGACTTAAACACAGACTTCCTTCCTGCAATACCGCAAACATAGCCATTAATACCGCAAAAATACAGATATCATCCTGACAACCGCCAAGTTCACGCAAATCCCTGATAGTCATATAATCCAGAAAGGAAAGCTCATTTGTATAAAAAAAAGGATAGATTGAGCAAAGCTCACCCATATTATGCGTTTCTGTAATATTATATTCCAATATTTGCTGTAAAAGCCGTTGTCTGTCTGTATTAAGCTGAGTCATTGTTATTTTGGATTGTTGATTGTTGATTTATGATTGTTGATTGATGGAATCGCTTCGCTCTACCTTTTCAATTGAAAATCATCAATCCTTGCTCTGCTCTCTGACTTCCGACCTCTGATCTCCGACCTCTGACCTCTGACCTCTGACTTCCGACTTCCGACTTCCGACCTCCGACATCTATCCTCTATCCTCTAATCCGTCAGTATTGCAGCAACTTCTTTTTCCAGCCGGTCTAAATCGCCTAATTTTTCACCAGGAACATAGTAGATTCCGTTTTCGGTGCCTGGTTCCATCCCTCGTAAATAAAAATAAAATACTCCTCCAAAATCTTTTGCAGGATTAAACCTGATGCCCAGAGTCTGTTTTAACCACCGGATAAGGGCTATACTGTATAATTTGTATTGCAGATGATAGTTGGCATGATTCATATTTACTTCCATGGCATCTCGGGAATACCCTTCTTCTATGTAGTTTGATTTCCAATCTGCTATATAATACTTGCCGGCATATTTAAAAATCAGGTCTATAAAGCCTTTGATAAAATCGTTTGTTATTTTGCAATCCGGAATTTTTTTATTGTGATCAACTGGCAGCGAAAAGGGATAATAGAATTCAATCTCATGCAGCCGATCCTCTTTCCTGAGTCTGCCGAGAACAAATTCATCATCGATAAATCTGACAGGGGTTATAAGTGTATTTGAAAGCATCCGGCAGATATGCTGCTGCCAGCATTTATCCACCCTGTAAATATCCATTTGCCGCAGGATGATATCCCCGATTTCAGGATCATCAATTAAACTGCCGCCATTATTTGTTTGACATTTTGCTTTTGCATAAACTGTTTCAAAATCTATAAGCTCTAATATATTGTGGAGCATAGAGCCGATCTCAGTGCCGCCGGGCATTTCATCGGGAGTTATGTCAGCAGCAGCTTCAATTTTCTGCGAAGCAAAACTTTCATCATCTTCTTTTGATTTTTCATGCAAAGTCAGAAAGACGTTTCCTTGCTTTACATTTTCATGGAAGTAAAAACTTTTGTAATTAAGGCTGGAAAAGGATTCCAGTTTTATTTTTTTGTGAATAAAATTCAAGGTAAAAGGAAAAGGTTTTGCAGCCTCTTTTTTTTCTATTACAGAAAGATGTCTTTGCTCATTCTGCATCATTGAAACCTTTGCCATACGCCATTTATCAGGTGAAAGCCACAGAATGTTTTTCTTTTCATCATCTTTGGAAAAAGCATTTGACAGGGCAGGAGAAAGCAGGCTGCACACCGGCCCTACCCACGGCTGTTTTTTATTATACGGATAATATGGAAGATAAAGTTTGTGCTGAGCCCGGGTGGAAGCAACATAATAAAGACGTTTATCTTCATCAATTTTTTCAAGAAAGTGTTCTTCCTTTCCGCTTTGCCTGGAAAGATCAATTATTTTAATTACCTTATGTAAGTTGTTCTTCTCCACGATCTTGTGATATATATAACAATTGTCAGAATCAGCAGACCTTTGGGTCAACCCGCCTGCAATAAAAACCACAGGGAATTGAAGCCCCTTGCTGACATGCATGGTCATTATCCGGACCTTCTCCTCCTCGGTTTCAATTTGATGAATATCAGCATCCTCATCAGCACTGACAGTATCTTTCCTGTAGCCGTCAAGCATTGACGTTATCTGCCTGAAATCCAGATTTTTCAGATAGGCCATTTCTTCAAGATGCTCAAATATCTGCCGGTAATTTGTGTATTTCCTGTCCCAGGAAACCTTTTCCGACTCACGAAAAAGCAAACCGGAATCATTAATTAATGATTGAAAAAGAACGCTCAAGTTGCGTGACAGCGCATATTCATTCCACTTGAAAAGCAGTTGTTTTAATGGATGCAAATGAGGCAATTGTTCATAAGCATACAAATCAGCAGATTTAAATTCAAAAAAAGGGGTTAAAAGCGCTTTTTTTACATCAGCGCTGTTGCCGGGATCCAGGATTGCGCGAAAAACCATACTTAAATAAAGGGCTTCGTCAGACTGGAAAAGACCTGGTTTCTTGTAATATGTATATGGAATTGCAAGGCTTAACAGCTCCGATTCTATTAAAGGCACATCCGATTTTGCGCGAACGAGAATGCAAATATCGCCAAAACTCAGCTTTTTTTCTTTCTTCACCCCCACCCCGCCCTCCCCCTTCAAGTGGGAGGGTTTGGGAGGAGGTGTTAACTTGATATTGCCGCAGCCGATCAAATGCCGGATTTCTGCGGCAATAAACTTTGCAAGCTGCAGTTTGGCAAAGCCGGGAGATGACGCATTGCTGAAATCCACGATGTTTAATGCGCCGCGTCCGGATTCGTCTGAACTCAATAATGTCAGCCTGTCCTTTTTTTCCGGAAAGCCCGCATCCTGATAACATATATCAAATTTGCCTGCCTGTTTTTCTGGCTTAAACCACTCTTTTCTGCCAAACAGGCTGTTAAATGCATTGATTAGTTCAGGTTCTGAACGCCAGTTGATATCCAAAATATATAAATTGGCTTTTTGCTGTTTTGATAATTCCTCTATTTCATTTTTTGCATTTAGATAGGCAAAAACATCTGCCCCGCGAAAGGAATAGATAGCCTGTTTTGGATCGCCGATAAGAAAAAGGACGTTGTCTGGATTTATTTCAGAGTCCGGGTTTTGAGTGTCTAAGAATATTTTTTTAAAAATCTTCCATTGAACAGAATCCGTGTCCTGGAATTCGTCAACAAATGCGACCTTATATTTATTTCTGAGCATTTTGAGTAAAGGGCCTGAATTGTCATCATACAGAGCCTTTTCAACAAGGTTGATCATATCATCAAAACTGATCCGGCCTTTCTTTGCTTTTGCCTGGCTTACCTCATTTTGAAGCTGATGGATTGTCTCAACCGCAAGCATTTGCTTTAAATTGGCCGAAGTTTCTTCTATTTTTTCAAGCACGGAAACTATATTTTCCAGATTGGGACAAACTTCCGAATTCGCCCCTTTTTTTAACCATTTATCAGGGACAAGGCACTGAATCCCCTGCCTTTGGCTTGATTTTACGCCTTGAATTTGAGCAATCAGATTCTGCAAGCCCGCAATATCAATATTTTTGTCATCAACACTGCTCAGATAATTTTCAAGAGGAATTACTATTTTATTTAATAAAGACTTCTTTGTTGAACCATTTATATTTAATTTTTCAAATTGTTCGGAAAAGCATTTCTGTACGCCTGTCAGGGTTTTTAATTCTATAACCAGCTCCTTTATTTCATCTTGAAGCTGTTTAAAACTTTTGCCTTTAATATCCGGCAAAAGAAGATCGCCGGCATTTTTGCGAAATGTTTTCCCTGCTATTGCAAGCACTGTATTGCTGAACTTACGACTTTCTTTTTTTGTGCTAAAGCCGGAGCATTGCAGAATTGCAGGCAGATCTTCCCCATATTTTTCAGGCCAGATTTTTCGCATCTGTTCTTTAAGCTTTGCTTCAAAAACAGGCCGATCATCAATCAGCTCGCTTTTAAAAAGCACGCTGTTTTCAAATGCAAAATCGCTTAAAACGGTCCGGCAAAAACCATGTATGGTAAAGATAGATGCTGTATCAAATGTATCTAAGGAATCTCTCAGCCTTTTAATAACCCTGGGATCGTTTGCATCTTTTAATTCCTTTTCAATCTTTTCACGAATGCGGATCTTTAATTCGCAGGTTGCTTTTTCAGTAAAGGTAACGAGAAGAATGTTTTCCAGGGCAATTTCGCTGTCTTCTTTCAGAAGCCTTACCACCAGATTTTCAATTATATAAGTTTTGCCGGTGCCTGCCGATGCTTCTATCAGGCCGTGCTTTTTAAGGTCGATCTGCTGGCAGTTATGAACGGTTATTAAAGACATTATAATACATTAGTTCCTTAAAATATATTTTGAAACGAAAAACCCCCTGAATTACATTATTCCTGTCATTGCGAGGAGCGAAGCGACGTGGCAATCTTAAGTTTTTCTCGTTCCCACGCTCCTGCATTTCTCGTTCCCACGCTCCTGCGTGGGAATGCATACCTGTTTAAAAAAACAGACTCTAATTTTGATGAACTCGTAAAAAGTCTCCTAAACTTGTCATTTCGAGCGAAGCGAAAAATCTTTGGTCTGTAACGCATTGAAAATATAAGATTTCTCCCTGCGGTCGAAATGACATACTGGCTGAATCTGACTTTTTACGAATTCATCAATTTTACAATATCAAATTGTATATTATGTGTTTTATGCGTGATTGGTCAAACCAAAAAAATCAGAATTTTTGGCATCTTTCATTTGCCAGTTTGCATTTTTTAAAAATTTTGTATAAAGTCATAAATAAAATTAATCGCTTGTTGCAATAAGTTAAGGATACAACCACAAATAATCACGAATCTTATGAGGAGGCCTTAACAGATGATAGAACAAATTACCGCAAATCCCAACATACTTGGTGGCAAGCCTATTATCCGAGGGACACGTATCTCCGTAGAATTCATTCTTGATTTATTAGCCTCTGAGGTTTCAGAAAAAGAAATTCTTGAAGACTACCCGCATCTCACAAAAGAAGATATTCATGCTTGTCTCAGGTATGCTGCTCGTTCCTGTAAAAATGAAATTTATGTTGAGTTAGAACCGGTCGCCGCATGAAACTGCATAGTGTCAAAATTTTCACGGATGAGAATATTTCCCCCAAAGTTGTAGAGTTTCTTCGACAATATGGCCTTGATATTCTTGATACAAAGGAACAACAGTGGCATGGGAAAGACGATGAAGATCTCCTGAACATTGCGTATCAGGAGCAGCGTTTTGTGCTGACCCATGATTCAGATTTTGGCACATTAACCATAAATGAGGGGAAGCCGTATTATGGGCGGTGGATTTTGTAAGGGATGATGTTTGCAATTAAAAGAGGGGTATCTTCTTGTAAATCACTTTGGGGTTGTATCCCCCGCCGCTTGCGGCGTATACTGATTTACCAATGGCTGTCCCCATAGTTTTCCTGAAAGAATAGAAACGCGTAATTTCAACCCCTTTTCCGTCCCCCTTTTCACATTGAAACTAACTGCTGGGTTTATGGTTAAAATAAAGAGTGTATTCTAAATATGAACATACCTGACAAAATCATAAAATTGATTGAGACTTTCGATTATAATTTAGAAATGTATAAGAAAGTCTCATATAATGAAACTCAGGTGCGTCTTGAATTCATAAATCCTTTTTTTGAAGAATTAGGTTGGGATATTACGAATAAACAAGGCCATGCAGAAGCGTACAAAGAAGTAATTCATGAAGATGGTATAAAGGTAGGTGGTGTTACAAAAGCACCTGATTATTGTTTTCGCATAGGCGGTGTTCGTAAATTCTTTCTGGAAGCAAAAAAACCCGCTGTAAATATCAAAGAAGATATACACCCGGCATATCAATTGCGCCGTTATGGATGGAGCGCTAAGCTGCCCTTAAGTATTCTAACAGACTTTGAAGAATTCGCAGTTTATGACTGCCGTGTAAAACCCGCTAAAACAGATAAGGTATCGCATTCACGTATTCTCTATATGAAATACACTGATTATATAGAGCGTTGGGATGAACTCGTAAATATTTTTTCTCCTAAAGCCATTTTAAAGGGTTCCTTTAATAAATATGTAAAACTCAAAAAAACTAAAAAAGGTACTGCTGAGGTTGACAAAGCTTTCTTGCAGGAGATTGAACGCTGGCGTGAACTTTTAGCTCGTAATATTGCTTTGCGGAATCCTGATCTTACTCAGAGAGAACTTAATTTTGCTGTTCAGCAGACAATTGACAGAGTTGTTTTTCTCCGTATTTGCGAAGATCGAGGCATTGAAGATTATGGCAGATTAATGGCCTTGAAAAACGGAAACAATGTTTATAAACGATTATTTCAACTTTTTCGCAAGGCAGATGACAAATATAATTCAGGCTTGTTCCATTTTAAAAAAGAAAAAAATCGTGATAATTTCGACAATCTTACCCCAAGCCTGACTATTGATGACAAGACTTTAAAAGACATCTTCAAAAATTTATACTATCCAGACAGTCCCTACGAATTCTCCGTTTTACCTGCCGATATATTAGGGCAGGTGTATGAACAATTTCTTGGTAAAATCATCCGTCTGACACCGAAACATCAGGCAAAAATAGAGGAAAAACCGGAAGTCCGGAAAGCAGGAGGGGTTTATTATACCCCGACCTACATTGTGGACTATATCGTAAAAAACACCGTGGGAAGGCTGCTGGAAGGCAAAAAGCCAGGGCCAAGAGGGGCGTAAGCAACCTGAGAATACTCGATCCAGCCTGCGGATCGGGCTCGTTTCTGATCGGCGCATATCAGTATTTATTGGACTGGCATCGGGATCAATACGTAAACGATGGGCCGGGAAAATGGGCCAAAGGCAAAACCCCGCGGTTGTATCAATCCCACAAAGGCGAATGGCGGCTCACGACCGACGAACGGAAACGGATTCTTTTAAACAATATTTACGGTGTTGATATTGATACGCAAGCCGTTGAAGTAACAAAGTTGTCCCTTTTACTGAAAGTATTGGAAGGTGAAGATGAGCAAAGCATTGGTAGGCAAATGGCATTGTTCCAAGAGCGTGTTTTGCCTGATTTAGCGAATAATATCAAATGCGGGAATTCACTTATTGGGGCGGATTTTCACGAGAATCAGCAGATGAGTTTGCTTGATGAAGAAGAAATGTATCGGGTCAATGCTTTTGATTGGGACGCGGAGTTTATGGAAATCATGAAAAGCGGCGGTTTTGATGCGGTGATCGGAAACCCGCCGTATGTGCGTCAGGAGATGCTCGGAAACTTAAAGCCTTATCTCCAAAATCATTACAGTGTTTATCAGGGTACTGCTGATTTATATGTGTATTTTATTGAAAAAAGTATCTCGCTGTTACAGTCTGGCGATTTGTTTTCTTTTATCGTTGCAAATAAATGGATGCGAGCCAATTACGGTAAGCCTTTAAGAAAATGGATGAAGCAGCAGCATATTGTTGAAATTGCCGACTTCGGCGATCTGCCTGTTTTTCAGCAGGCTACAACATACCCTTGTATTTTGGTTATAAAAAAATCAGCTTCGTCAAAAACTTTCAAAGTATCTCAAATAAAAAATCTCCATTTCGCAAATCTTTGTGATTATATAAATCAAATCAGCTATGAAGTTAATCAGACTTCCCTTGATGTCAGCGGCTGGTCGCTTGTAGATAAAAAAACTCAGAAATTGATAGATAAATTGGTTAAAACAGGAGTTTCACTGGAGAAATATGTTAAAAATAAAATCTATCGCGGAGTTTTGACAGGATTAAACGAGGCTTTTGTTATTGATGCTTCAATTCGTGACAAGCTGATTGCAGAAGATTCCAAAAGTGAAGAATTAATAAAACCTTTTCTTTTAGGTAAAGATATTAAAAGGTATCAATTGTCTTCTATCAATCACTATCTGATATTAATTCCAAAATGTTGGACAAATAAACAAATGAAGGGGGAGAAAGATGCTTGGAAATGGTTAAAAAACAATTATCCGGCCATAACTTCATATCTTGAACCTTTTGCTAAAAAAGCTCAAAAGCGTTATGACAAAGGAGAATATTGGTGGGAACTTCGGGCATGTAAATATTATGATGAATTTGAAAAACCGAAAATAATGTTGCCGGATATTTCACTTCGGGGCAATTTTACATTTGATGCTAAAGGTGAATATTATTGCGTTAATACGGCATATATTATATCTAATTCTGAACTTTACCTGCTTGGAATTTTAAATTCATCTCTTATAACCTTTTTTTATAAAAATTTATCTTCATCTTACAGAGGCGGATATTTACGTTTTATATATCAATATCTGGTAAAACTCCCCATTCACACTATTAATTTCTCCAAACCCGATGAAAAAAAACTTCATGATCAAATGGCAAACCTCGTTGATCAAATGCTGGGCTTGAACAAAAAGCTCTCTGAAGGCAAAACCCCGCAGGCTAAGGACATGTTACAGCGTCAAATCGAAGCGACAGACAAACAGATAGATCAATTAGTTTATAAACTGTATGATTTAACAAACGAAGAAATAAAAATAGTAGAATCGGAAACTTAAAAACGCGAACTCGGCGGTGCAGCGGATTTTGAATGCCTCCGTTTCACTCTGGATCTCAAAACCGCTTATCTCATCTGCTATAGGAAAATATGAGCATAAATTCTCATACAATGTCCTTTAATGGAAGAATTCTTGAAAGAGGCTTTTGGCTTTATATGTGGGAGATACTTTTTGAAGGTAAAAAATATTTTTACGTTGGTCGTACTGGAGATAGTTCTTCTCCAAATGCATCATCTCCATTTAACAGAATTGGGCAACACCTTAATTTTCGGCCAAACGCCAAAGGAAATGCTTTGGCAAGACGTTTGAGAGAAGCCAGCATTAATCCAAAAACAAGTAAATTCCGTATGCTTGCTTTGGGGCCTATTTTCCAAGAGCAAGACTCTTTTGAATCACACAAACCATATAGAGATCAAATGGCAACATTTGAGTATGAAATTGCCTGTTACTTACGCTCACAAGGTTTTGATGTGTTGGGTATCCATCATAAAGGCGCACCAGTAAAGCAAAAGCTCTTAGATGAAATACGACATAAGGCATTGGAGTTCATAAACAATAACTCCAGATAACATCTCACTGGTGTGGGACGGCTCGTAAACTCGCCGCCTCACAGCTCAGCAGTAGCATTCAGATATGAAAAAACAACACATATACTTCTTTCAAACTGAAAGTGGTCCTGTGAAGATAGGAATAACATTTAATGTTGAGAGGAGATTTAAAATTGCTCAGACATTCAATCATGAGAGACTTCAAATAATTGGAACGTTTCCTGGAAATAGTAAAATAGAAAAGACTATTCAAGGCATGTTTCGCGAACACCATATGCGAGGAGAATGGTTTAGAGGTGACAAAGAAATTACATCTATTGCAAAGGGTATTTATGATTTGGAGTATGAAAAACAAGGTGGAAGATTATACCCCGTTTTATGGCGTGACTATATTAATTCACCAACTGACATTTGCCCATTTTGTTTTGATAGACATTTTCATGGGGTGTTAGATGGACACAGAGCAACTCATTGCCTAAAAAGGTTTGGTTTTTCAGTCATTCAGTCAAAATCAGGTGATTGTTTCAGTATAGAAGATGGTTATATAATTCGATCTCGTAGCCAAAGTGAAACAGATTCAACCTTTACGCAACATAGAAGGCCTATCAAAAATAGGATTCAACAATACAAACAACTCTTAATGCTAGCGTTCGAGGCAGGCATAGAAGCAGGGCTGTTCAATTTGGATGGTGAAATATTCATAAATGATTCAAACCGAAATGTAACTTGGCACCATAATGGCAACCACCTGTGCAAAGCCCTATTCTCTAACCTTGGTTATCAGGAAATTGGCATTTCAGCATTGTTGGGTCTGAGGACCCCAAATCGTAATCCGGTAACTTTCCCCGACTACCGAGACAGCCGGCATTGTCAAGCCTGGATTTCTGGGATTTATAACTTAAAGCTAGGAAAAATAATGTTCGACGAGAATTACAACCCTATTGATTTATATGTTTCTAAGTATTCAGAATTACAAATGTAAAATATACTAATGAATAAGGATAGATCGTGAGAGCGAAGCGAACCACGATCTTATCCGGTTCTTCGCAAAAAATCGTTCAACTTAGGTGTCAATCTATCAGAAATTTTGACGAAAACAAGGAAGACAAGGAATTGAATCAGTCGTTTTATGGAGAGGCTTACAGTGGATAGCAATTTTCCCGAAAAGAACAATTCTCAAATTCTGATCTATCAAACCGAAGGCGGAAAAACGAAAATTGAGGTGCGCCTTGAAAACGAAACTGTCTGGCTGACGCAAAAGCTGATGGCAGAACTGTTTCAGACAACAAAACAAAACATAAGCTTTCACATTCAAAACATTTATAATGAAAGTGAATTATCACCTGAGGCAACTGTCAAAGAATACTTGACAGTTCAAAAAGAAGGGAATCGGCAAGTCTCCAGGATAGTGGATTTTTACAATCTGGACATGATCATTTCCGTCGGCTACCGCATCAAATCGCATGTTGCCACCCGCTTTCGTCAATGGGCAACGCAAAGATTGCGGGAATATATTGTCAAAGGTTTTACTCTGGACGATGAACGTTTGAAAAACCCCGATCTGCCCTTTGATTATTTTGATGAGTTGCTTCGCCGGATTCAGGACATTCGCACTTCGGAACGGCGTTTTTACCAGAAAATCACCGATATTTACGCCACCAGCATTGATTATGATCCCACAATTGAAATAAGCATAAACTTCTTTAAAACCGTGCAGAATAAACTCCACTGGGCTATAACCGGTAAAACTGCGGCAGAAATAATCCATGACCGGACGGATTCGACCAAACCGAATATGGGATTAACCAACTGGCGTGGGGAAAAAGTACGGAAACAGGATGTAACAATTGCAAAAAACTATCTTGATGAAGATGAGTTAGGAGCATTGAACAATCTTGTTGAGCAATATCTTATCTTTGCCGAGGGCCAGGCAATGCGACGGGTTCCAATGCACATGAATGATTGGATTGAGAAACTAAATGGCTTTCTAAGCCTGAATGACCGGAAAATACTGGAACATGCGGGTAAAATATCCCATGAAACGGCAAAAGAACTGGCTGAATCGGAGTATCAAAAGTTCAATCGTAAACGTATCCGATTGAATGACGCACAAGAGAGCGATTTTGATAGAGCTGTAAAAATGATAGAAACTGAACTTAGGGACATAAATTAAATAAGTAAATTTGAAATCGTTCTTCAAAAATAGGTTCTGCACGAAAGGGATTCATGCACATCGAAACCGACATCGAGCGAGTGCGCAAGCTTGCTGAGACCAAAGAAGACCAGAATTGGCGCTTCCGGACGTTTCTCAAGGGCGTCGATCTGTCTGTCAAGGAACTGGACAGCATTGCTCACCGGCACTACAAAGACATCGCCCGGCAGATAGCTGTGGTACCTGCGCGAACTGCTGCAAGGAAGTCTCACCGAAGCTTTCGGAGGAGGATGTGACGCGGCTGGCGAGTTGCCTCGGGATCTCGCCTTCGGAACTGACCGCCGCGCACCTCCGACCGACCGAAGACGGCGATGCATACTGCTTCCGGCAGAAGCCGTGCGCCTTCCTCCAGAACAACCGCTGCACGGTCTACGATGCACGTCCTGATGACTGCCGTTCGTTCCCGCACTTGCACAAGGACGAGTTCGTCTTCAGACTCATCCAGGTGGTGAACAACTGCTCAGTTTGCCCGATCGTCTACAACGTGTTTGAGCGGCTCAAAGAAGAACTGTGGCACTCTAAGAGGATTTAGGGTCAGGCCTTAGAGGCTTCGGAGCCCTTTACATTTACAGATTTGAAATTTTAAAAAATAATCATTCCAATTTAAGTTCCTTCCACCTTTAACGCTTGACGTTAATAACGAACTGCGTTATTATGTTATTATGATAAAATCTTTTCGCGACAAAGAAACTGAAAAAATATTTAACAGACTTTTTTCCAGAAAATTACCGCAGAATATTCAGCATATTGCACGCAGGAAACTGGTAATCTTAGATGCAGCACCTGAACTCAATGCATTACGCATTCCACCCGGCAACAAACTGGAAAGTCTAAAACGCGAACGAAAAGACCAGCACAGCATTCGCATTAATGACCAATGGCGGATATGTTTCAATTGGAAAGCCGGGGATGCGTATCATGTTGAGATTACAGATTATCATTAGGAGACAACTATGACTAATAAAAACCTTCCTCCAATCCATCCTGGCGAGATTCTGTTGGAGGAATTTTTGAGACCAATGGGTATCAGCCAGTATCGACTGGCCAAGGACATCAGTGTATCGCCAAGACGTATTAATGAAATTGTACATGGGAAAAGAGCCATTACCGCAGATACAGCTCTGCGTTTAGGTCGATTTTTTGGTATGTCGCCTCAGTTTTGGTTAAACTTGCAAAATCGATATGATCTTGAAGTAACAGAAGATATGCTTGCGGGTCGTCTTGATAAAGAGGTGCACGCTCTAAATTCACACGCGGCTTAAGTACGCACTTCGGGGCGTACTTAACTTATCAACTTATCCCCTCGTTCCCACGCTCCTGCGTTGGAACGCATAATTGGTGTCAATTATTTCCCGTCAAGAAATAGGCGTAAATTGAAAAAAACAACTGAGGTTATCTTTTCGCATTTTCAGGATTTGCTCAAATGGTCAGGGCTCGCTTATGCAAAAAATCTTGAAGCGGAGATCTGGTAAAGACCATCCTCTCTTTTTTCGGCAATATTCTCCTGTCTGACAACCTGAACAAAAGAAATGCCTCCCAATGTATCTCTGTTTTTGCGATGGTGATAATCTATGGCTGAACGGGAAAGTTTAGCTTCAACCATTAACCATGGCTCCTTGTTCCGCAGTATCAGGAAATCGGTTTCCCTGCCGTCACGGTCGCGTATGAAATGCAAGTTGAAATTGCCAATTCCTGCATCTGCCCAGAGTTCCAAAAGCGTTTTAAGCTCAACCGCTACATAGTTTTCAAATTGTGCGGCAGGATCATTTATTCTTGTCCAGTCAAAAAAATACACTTTGTTTTCCTTGGTCAGGGAGCGGACAATTTTTTTAGAATATGGCGAAATTCTGAATATCAAGTATCCCAGTTCCATAGCCTTCAGATAGTTGGAGACTGTGGCAAAACTGCATTTAATATTTGCAGTCAAGGAATTTATAGATAAAGGCGAAGCAATTTTTGAGGGAAGCAGGTACATGAGAGTGGCAATATTTTCAAGCTCCTGAATCCTGGTCAAATCCCTCATGTCTTCGCGAATAAGTCTGTCAACATAATCGGTTCGCCACTTGTTGTGAAAACGAACGGAAGTAGAAAGCAGGGGTTCCGGGAATCCACTAAACCGCAACAATGCGGAAAGCTCTTTTTCTTTATATGTTGGGTGATCCAGTTTTTGCATTATCCAGTCGTCTGCATCCGCCGGAGGTTCAAGAAAAGATTTGCCTGTTAGTTCTCTTAAAGTAACAGGATTCAGACGAAAGGTAAAATATCTGCCGGCCAGACTGTCGCCGCTTTTACGCATCATGTCAAGCCTGGCGGATCCGGTAATTATAAAGCCGTTTTCTTCTCCAAATAAATCGAAAAAATCTTTCAGGACATTTTTCCATTCAGGATACTTGTGAATTTCATCCATACATAGCCATCGCCTTCCATTTGATGGCTTTACATTGTATAATTCTCGAACGAAAAAATGATAGTCATCTATATACCGATCCCTTGTTTTACGGTCATCCCAATTATAATAAAGCTTCAGGCAGTTCCGTTTTTTGAGGAATTCCTTTGCAGCAGTAGTCTTTCCGGTCTGTCGAGGACCGATAATAAAACGCATCTGCCGCCCGAACTCTCTGGAAAAGGCGATTTTGCTGATATGTCGTTTAATCATCATTTAAATGATTTATATTATTTCAAGAAAAATATCAAGGCTTTTTTTGATAGCACTTTAATTTTGCCATGGCAAATTTAAATACGTATAAAATATTATCTGTTCCGGTTTAAGGCCATGTTTAATCGCTACGAAAAATTTTTTCTTTATCTTCGATTACTTCGTGCTTCGTGCTTCGTGGTAAAAACACTGCATGGCATTGGTTTCTACCTGCTAATATTGTTGAAAAAAATCTGGAAACGCTGCCTTGCCTTGTCAAAGGCGTTTGATGGAATTTTTGGTTTAACAAGTTTGATTAGAGCAGCGTCATCATCTAAAAAGGCGTCTGCAAGCTGAATCTGAAAATTTGCCTTGTCTTCTTCAGTGATTTTATCATCCGCAATTTTATGAGGTTTTACATCTCCTGAAGTTGCGGCTTTAAAAGGAAGCCATTGCAGCTCTTTTCGGCTGAGATAATCTGCCAGCAATTGCTCCAGGTAATTTATAGAATTCTTTTTGCTGATTTTATATGACCAGGTTTTGATATCTTCTTTATACAGGATGTGAAAGGTTATGCTGCTGCCGATCCACTCAGAGCTTTCATCGCCTGCAAGACACAACATGTAAAATAAAAGCGGGTGCATAACATATTTATCCGGATCTTTTTTCGGCCTGTTTTCCGCGCCTGTCAATATCAGAACATGCCACCTGTCATCCATGTCTTTCCACATCCATGGAGTTTGGCCGTGAAGCTCAACTGTGCCGGCACCAATTTCACCTGTTGTGTTTGTGCTGCTAACAGTTAAAGCCAAAGGTTTAAAATGCTTGACACAAAGCCTTCCTGCAGAAGGAATATAACCATCGCCCTGGTCTCCGATAATAACAGCCCTGTAAAGCTTCTTTGCTGACTGCATTTGCTCAAGAACCGGTGACAGGGTTGCGCATCTTATGGACACATCATTTTCAAGCTCGCTTTTATCCAGCAGCGCAAATATCCCTTCCGGTGTTTTGCTCTGGCGCTGGAAATTATCATAAACATTTTTAAAAAGATCTTCTGATTCCTGTGTCCTGTCTTTCGAGTGTTGAAAAGAAAATATTGAATCCAGCCATAAAGTTAACGGCTTGATTTTCAAATTATAATCTACCGGAAAATCGGAATAAAAAGGCTCATCTTCGCTGAGAACAATCTCCTCAATGCTTTCCCTTTCATCATAGAGCCCTAAATTATGTTTTATGCTCTGTGAAACAGGATCTTCCAGAAACTTTTTCAACTGTTTTAAGGTGATTTTCTCTTTTATCCGGATTGCCTCATCATCAACTTTAAACTCTTTTGTAAAATCAGGAAAAAATTTTTCTGCCTTTTTAATCTCTTTTTGCGGGGCTGTTTCATTTACCTGCGCCCATAAATGTTTTTCGCGAAAATACATGATTCTGTCTGCAAGAGAATAATTCACCAAAACATCAGAAAAATTATTTACAGCATCTTTATCAAGATATTTATCGCTGCTCCCTTTCAAAGGAATATCAACGATCTTAAACAAAGTTTCTTTTGGGAAAATTGCCTGCTCAACATACCTTCGCAACTGATTCAACAGCGAACAGGGCTGAAGAAAGCGGTCCTTTTGCAGATCTTTTGCAATGTAGCTGATATAAAGTTTGTCGCGCGTTGACAGCAGCATTTCAAGGAAGATATAACAGTTTCGTTCAGGCAGGCTGATATCGCCAATCCTTCTTTTCAGCAGCCTTAAATCTAATGACGATCTATCTGCTTTCCCTGGGAAGGCTCCTTCCTCCATCCCAAGGACATAAACGATTTTAAAAGGTATGGGACGCATTGGCTGCAGAGCGGAAATTGTGACCCCTCCGGTTAAATAATTGCCATAACCGCCTGATATCGAGGATAGATTGGATTTAACAAATTCTTTTATTAGCTCAACATCGAGCTTTAACTTAGTTTTATCTTCACAAAGAGCATCATAAAATTTCAGATTGTCAAACGCATTAATCAAAGCATGTTGAATAGCTGTTTCTCCTCTTAAATCAGGAGGTATTTCGAGCAGGTCGTCACAAATCTTCAGAAAACTCTGCTTCCATTTTTCTCCTGATGATTGCATCTTCTTTAAACCGGTTGCGGCAAGATGCAGTTTTTCTATGATCAGGCAGAACTTTTCCATAAGTTTAACATCGCCGGTTTTTAAATCATAATATGGAACAATCCCCTTAAAGTGTTTAGAAATACCTCTATCCGGTTCATCTGAAGCAGAGAGGATTCTTGAGAGACGCAGCCTTTGAAGCCCCTGTTTCCATGTATAATAACCGCTTTCCCTGTATCCCTTTTCCTGTTTTGACTGTTTGTCAAATGTATGAAATATGTTTAACGATTCAGCCCAGTCGGCCCATGCTTCTACTTCATCCTGCCCTGTCTTCCATTTATGCATGAAGCAAGGATTTAGGATAAGATCGAAAACCTCTTTTCGTGAAAATCGTCCTGTGGCAAGGTCCAGAATTCCCAATACAGCCTGTCCGTATATGCTTTCGATCTCAGCGTGGGAATCTACAAGATTATAGGAAAGAACTTCAGGCCTGCGATTGAAAACAGAGTCAAAAACAGGCTTGTATTTTGATATGTCCGGCACAAGGATAGCAATGTCGGTTAGCTGAAGAGAGTTGTCCTGATTAAGATTATATAAAATACTGTTATATACTGTTTCAACCTCTCTATATATGCCGGGGCAGGCGATAATTTGCAAAGACCAGTCCTGATTAAAATGGTCCTGATTAAAATGGTCCTGATTAAAATGTTTTGGCCCGGCTTTTTCAGAGGGAAGGGTCAGGATATCGCTTTGGATTCTTTGCAGCACCGTTGCCGGAGTTTTTTCTTTTGCAAAGCAGGCATGAAAATCATAATCTGTCATCTCACACAAAAGGCGGATGCTTTCCCTTCCTGGTTTGCCCCATAACGATAAAAGCTCATTATCATCCTGGCCAAACAGCTCCCCCTGGTGCAGCTCTGCATGGGTGATTTCAAGTTTTTTTACTCCTTTTCTTTCAATCCATCTTCTTTCCTGAGGTGTTTTTATATCTTCCCAGAACTCACGGGATGGATTAAATGCGTATATGAATATTTCATAATAATTTTTCAACCGCCCGATAAGCTGCAGATGAAAAGGGGAAATCTGGGACAGGCCGAAGAAATGCACAAAATCATTTCCATTTCCGGCAATTGCCTTTTCTTTGCTTTTCCCAACAAGAAGCCTGTCTGCATATTCCGCCATTGAAAGATAGAGGGCGCCGGTATTATGGAAAAGTTTATTCCGCAATTCATTTACCAGCAAATACAGCTTTTGCTGGCACAGTTCCATACCTTTTGGCAGGATTTTGTTTTGACGCCATTTCTGAATCATGTCCGAGCGATGAAATTCATATTCTTGAAACAGACGGGCAAATTTTTCTGAAAGCTGCCAGAGTCTTCCAGCATAATCCGGCCTTTTAATGTTGTCAGGACTGAGGAGATAATGATTTATCGGTTTAAGTTCAATTTTATTTTCATCGAGGTTTTGCAGCGCATAAAGCAGCAGCATTTGCAAACAGTCATTATCAAGTAGCTTGGGCAGCTTTGGATTTAATTTTTCAGTCTCCAGGTTTGCTAACAAATTCCACAGGCCGGTCTCTAAAAACTCAAAATCCATATTCATGCAAATAGACCGCTCCCGCGCTAACATAAGCTGCAACCATTTTATAAGATTGGCATTGGGGGCAATTACAAGCGGGGCTTTAAATACATCTTTCTTATGTTGATTTTCCAGATCAACTATTGACGCAAATTTTTCAGCCAGCTTCTCAAGCCTGTTACTGAAATATAGCTCGATCGACATTATCTATACTCCAGGTTTAAGTTCCGCACCGCACGTCATTCCCGCCCCGCATCAAGTGCAGGATAAACTTCAGCGGGGCACGTAGTGACACGAAGTGACACGTAGTGAAGCATCAGCGCTAACCGTTAGCGCTATCCAGCATTTACAAGCAGTTGCATTGACGTCGTGTAGTCGTGTATAAACCTAAAATAATAAAACAAACGCTTATTTACAATATCAAAATGCATATTATGTGTTTCATGCGTGATTGGTCAAACCAAAAACAACAGAATTTTTTAAGCCGGTTTTAGAATTTCGATTCGGGCAACAACCCGTCTTGAACCCGATCCTGCACCTGACACCTTCTAAAGTTCCTATACAGGCATCATGCTTTGCCTTGCTCACATCCACTCCAGCTAATAAAAGCCTGCTCTACTGAATATATTCTTTACGTTTTTTCTGATTTCTGCCATAATCTTTTAGGCTCATGAGCATACCTCCTTTTTTTATTAGGGTTAATTTGTTCGGTATCAGAACTATTTCGAAAGGCAAATCTATGACGAAAAACAAAACTGACAATTGAGTTGTTGAGAGAGGAAGCAAAAAGATTTTCTAAGGTTGAATCACAACATGATGAACCAGCGCTTTTTGGAGTAACTCCGGTTTTTCTACCTGTGCGTTGCACGCAGACAGGCACCGGAGTGACGACTTTTTACGAGTTCATCAAATTTAAGTACATATAAAATATTGTCTGTTCTCGTTACGGTAAGTTTGGGTATTTTAGCGATCTTGGCCGCCTTATCAAAGCGCAGGCTTTCCCACATTAACATCCACAACAAAACGTATTTTTGCAATGGTTCCGGTCTGAGAACAAATGGTCTGGTAACATCAAAGGGTGGAATAATGGAAAGGGGTGTCAAAATCTGAGCCTGAGGCACTTTAATAATACGAAGTAAAGCGTCAGCGCTAACTTTTATCGCTAATTGGGGCTGCTAAGAATAATTCTGGATAATTTGTAAAGACACCGTCTGCGTCCATTTTTTTGATTTTTAATATTTCATCAATTTTATTTACAGTAAAAACTAATATTTTAAATCCCTTATTATGAGATTGTCGGATTAATTCTAAAGATAAAATTCTTTTATTAACATTTAAAAATTTCGCAGATAATTCTTCAGCTATTTTGAAGTATGGAACATTGAGGTTATTAAATAAAACTCCTAAACTAATATTTGGTAATAGTTTTCTGGCAACAGTTAATTGCCGGTACTTAAACGAGGATAGCATAAAATTTTCATATTTCCATCCTTTAAATTTAATATAGTCTTCTATTAAATTGCAAACCGGCTCAGCGGTATTATCACCTTTGAGTTCAATATTAAGACAAATATTATCTGTTGTATTATTCTTATCAATTGTATCCAATACTTCCTCTAATATCGGAATTTTTTCTCCTTCACCTATATCTATCGAACGTAAAAAATCAAATGTTTGCTTATTTATTTTTACTGAGCCTTTTGCGGGATGTTTTACTTTATCATCATGTATAACCATAATATGCCCGTCAACATAGTGGACATCTATTTCAATCCATTTTGCCTTAAAATCTAATGCCTTTTGTATTGAAAGAAGAGTATTTTCAGGCGCAGATCCCATTGCTCCTCTATGCGCTATATATATAAAGTTTGAAAGATTATTACTCAAGTTTCGCAGCCTTAATTTGAGACCTTTGCAAAACGCCCCCTTTTGCCCAATTGAGCGCTGATGGTTAGCGCTATCCTCAAAATACTCAATGTATTCCTGCGGTTAATCCGCCTCAGGCTGATCGCCTTCCCTGTCTGCGTGCAACGCACAGGCAGGCTTGAACTTGAATCCCGCTTTTAGCAGGAAGCATTTTTCAAAGGTTTCAATTTCTATTCACCAAAAACATAATATCGTAACAGTCAGTTTAATCAAGTTATTTCTTAGGATCTGCTCTTGACTCTTGCAAGGTAAAATGTTTCCTCGTTCCCACGCTCCTGCGTAGGAACGAGGAACAGATCGGGCTTACCATGTCCGGCAAGAAGGCGCGCATCTTATGTTACCGCTTCCTTCGGTATTGCCCCAGCAGGGCTGCAGGGAGTATCAACATGTAAAAAATAGCTATCTATCTAATGCATGCCTGACAGCCAGTCCGATTTGTTCCAGCATAAAAGGCTTCTTAATATAAGCTCCAGCACCGAGTCTTTGAGCTTTCGTGACACGTTCTGTTTCGGAAAATCCGCTTGCGATGAGAGCTTTCTGGTGAGGGTGTATTTCAAGGATTCTCCTGTATGTCTCAAGCCCGTCAATTCCTGGATCCATAATCATATCTAGAAGCAGAAGATCCGCTGAGTTTTCCTTTAAGTATTCAACCGCTTCTTTTCCGCTTGATACGGTTGTGACGGTATAACCAAGTCTGCCCAGCATACCGGAAGCGATTTCCCTCTGCTCTTCCACATCATCCACAATTAAAATGGCTTCTCCTTTCCCCATATAGTCTTCAATGGATATAAGGGCGTCATCCTTTTTTGACTCTTTCCTGGTTACGGGAAAATATATCGTGATTGTCGTTCCCTTTCCCTCGGCGCTCTGGATATCGATATATCCGTTATGATCCTTCACTGTACCCCATACGACCGCCATACCCAGACCCGTTCCGCTTCTTCCCATTACTTTTTTCGTGTAGAAAGGCTCAAATATTTTTTCTAAGCCCTCTTCTGATATGCCTATTCCTTCGTCAGAAATGGTAAGGGTTACATAATCTCCTTCTTTTACATTGTCATAACCTGTTATTGGTCTGTCTATATACTGGTTTCTTGTAGATATGATCACCCTCCCTCCGCTGGGCATGGCCTCCGCAGCATTTATTATCAGGTTCATGATTGTTTTGGATAGGTGAACCGGTGAGCCCATAATATTCAGCAGGTTTTCTTCAAGATTGATCTCGAGCTGCAGATGGGGATGGAATGATTTTATCTTTTCGTGTTCGGGTGTTTTTAGATAATCGGATATGATGTTGTTCAGGCTTACGACTTCAGTAACAGCGACTCCCCTTCTGGCTAATACCAGAAGATCCTGGACGATGGCCGCTGCTTTTTCTCCTGATTTCTGGATGGTCAAAATAGGTTTTCTTAAGGGGCTATCCTCCGGAATTTGCATTAATAGCAAATCAGGATAGCTGACAATACCACCCAATACGTTGTTAAGGTCGTGTGCCACGCCTCCCGCAAGGGTGCCGATTGCTTCCATTTTTCTGGCTCGCTGGAGTTGGTCTTGAAGCTTCTTTTTTTCCTCATTTGCCGCCTTATGATCTGAAAGGTCACGGTTATAGACCACATAACCGACAAAGTTCATATTTTCATCATAAATTGCATTCGCCTTTCTCCATACAGGAATAATGGTTCCGTCTTTACTAACAAGTTCTATCTCACTTTCATAATAACCCGTCTTTTTCAAACTGCGAAGCCTTTCTCTAAATGAGGATTCGCTATTATCCGAAAAAACCCTTGTTGTGTGATTTCCTATGAGTTCCTCACGTTTATACCCGAGGAGTATTGTTTGTGCTTTATTGCAATCTACAATATTGCCCTCGGCATCCAGCACTTCCACTCCGTCAGGTGCCGCCTCAAACAACATTTTATAATTTTCTTTCTTTTGAAGGTTATTGTTGATTTCCCTTATCATGTTGTATAATTTATAGTTTTCCAATGCGTTAGAACTGTTAAGCAGAATAATGGAAAGTATTGATAGCGACATGTCGGGAATATTACTGTCTCCTTCTTCCAGTAACCCGACGAACATTCCCCTTACTCTGGAACTTGTAGTCATAACATGGAAAATGAATTGGCGTTTGTGTTGTTTGGTTGAAACGATAACAGGTCTTTTTTCTCTCAAAGCCCAGGCAAATATTCCTTCATCAATAAAAAACCCGACCTCTTTCTCAATATATGATTCGCAGTGCCTGGGTTCTATCTTAGAAATGACAAATTCATTATTGTTTTCGTCCACTAAATAAAAAGCCATGGCTTCGAGTCGCATAAGACTGCGTATCCGCGACATTGTTTCGTCTAAAATTATAGAGAAGTCCTGCATCTTGCTGATACTTGGTTGAAAATCTCCAAGAGAGGCTGCCATTTCCAGGGCATCCAGAGTAAAGCGATTGACGTCTTCCAGATACTGGACCCGCTTTTCAAGGTATTGAGCGTTTTTTTTCATTTTGCCTTTAGTTTTCATCCGAACAGAAAAATTTAAATATTTCCTCAATGTGTTGGTCTGCCTGTTTTATCGTCAAGTCCAGGATATTTGTCGATAGCCCTATACATTCCCAGGCATCCAAATCCAATGGTGAGACAAAGCGCTCCCCGCTTGAACCGATTCCTGTGGCATTTGCCATGATATCTGCCAGATGCACAATAGAAGGTTCCAGAGGATACTGAGATTTTTGTGGACTATGATGATACGTAACGGCCTGTTCTATCAAAACAGGCAATTTCCACTTTTTTAAAAGCAATCCGCCTATTTTTGCATGGTCAAAATCCAGGTCTTCATATTCTACTCTGTTTAACATGATATTAGTGCGTTTCGCTTTCGCAAGGACGTATGTAGCGTGATCCGGTGCGTAAGTGTATAAAATCAAACGGCCGATGTCATGAAGTAATCCGGACAGAAACAGACGTTCCGTATTTTGTATACCTTGATAACTTGCTATAATCCTCGCATTAACACCGCAGGCAATGCTGTGTTTCCAGAATGATTTCATATCAACAATATCAGATGGAACGTCCTTGAACATATTGATGACAGTAACTCCGGAGGCCAGAGAGCTCAGCTGCCTTGTTCCGACAATGGTCACTGCGCGAGATATGCTATCGATCTTGGATGGAAACCCGTAAAATGCACTGTTAACGATTCTCAAAAGCCGCGCAGAAAGACTGGTATCTTTGCTTATTACCCTGCCAATATCATTAGCTGAGCTGTTAGGCTTGACGATGGTTTCGTTTATTTTCGAAAATATCATTGGTAGCGTCGGAAGCTTTAAAATATGACGCTGTATGAACTTATTGAAATCGATTTTAGTACTCATCAATTCCGGCATCTCATTCGTTTCCGCATCACCTTCAGAACGGTCATCAAATTCTGCATTTTCCCTCGGGTGATCGCTTTGCATTTCCCTTGCCTTTTGCAAAATACACAAGCGGAAGAGTTCCCGAGTTACTGGATGATCAGTGTTAGAGTGACGAAAACATCCACGAACCATTTTTTCGGCCATTTCTATCGTTGCAGGATCCATCTCGCTGATGGCATTATCTTCTACATCCTCCGCGATTATTCCTTCAATATTCGCTTCAATCACTCCCCACATTTTGAGCATTTTGATATGTCTTGCTGTCAGGCTCGCTCCACTTGGCAATAGAAAACGGCCGTTGCGATCTTTTAAGTTTTCAGCTAACATCATCCCCGGTTCTATTTTATTAATTTTAATTAGACACATTGTATTGCTAAAATATCCTTCACTGCGTATCGTACGGAAATAACGTAAGCGTTCACGGAACGTTGAAATTAGAAATAACTTAAAACATCTTTACTCCCCAACCCTTTAAACTTCTCATCCTGTTATGAATAAAGCCTAAATATTTTTATCGGCGTTTTTATCAATAAACTTAAGTAGATTTGATCTTCAACAATCCTTTGCCTGACAATTGTGAAATATTTTTCTAATTCCTGTATTGATCCGGGTTTGTCTTACTGTCATATATTTACATTCAATTGGCTGGCGTTATTTATCTAATTCATCCCTGGGTAAATCGGGAGACATCCATGATAAGTTTTGTCAAGGGGAAAACGGAGGTTTCCCCTGACCTTCCGGATTGACGGGGAAAATCGGGGGATACCATACTCATTTCTCAAGAACAGATTAGAATTTTTATTTGCAATGCTATAATGCTGGTGAAAAATCAGCGTCTAAATTTTTCAGATAGGGGGAATAGGTGAATTCAAATTGCAAGTGCACCACATAAAATTATAGTTTGACATGATGTGTATTCTGGTAGTGTGAGGAAGGGTTATGTGGCTTTATCAATAAATTGAAGAGGTTTAAGGATTGAGATATTTTTTTAGTTCTCGATAGAAATTTTGATGAGAACCAAAGGTATAAAGAATAAGAGAATTTTCTATAATTTCATATGCCAAAAGAATTAACGACTGCATGGATTTAAATTTATATACTCGAACCCCGCTCAGATCACCAATTTTCATGGTTCCTATTTCCGGGTCTTGAGTTATTTCACGAACTGCCTTATCTAAATCTTTAATTTGGTTCTTATGTAGTCTTTTTTTCTGTTTGGCAAACAAAGGGGACTGAATGACTTTATTTATTTCAATCATTCGCCTTCTCCGAAAACATATGGGGTTCCAAGCCCAGCTTTAATTTGCTCTTTTGCAATGAGAATTTCTTGAATAAATGGCAATGGCAGATCTGGATTTTCTTCAATTATTTGACCGATGCTTGCCCAATATTCAATTTGACCGGCAATAGATCGTTTAAATATTTTTGATTTAATTTTGGCTTTTATTAAAAGATCATCTGATATTTTAACGGCTGTTGACATAATTATACTCCATTTTTATTGTTTTTATTAATAACAATATGAACCATAAGACAATATTTTGCAACTATTAATTTCAAATTATTACATATTGCTTTTATAAAACAATATACAATCAATAAAGCCACAGAAAGGCTATGGGAGGAAGGCTGGAAAAACGTATATCTGTTTAGAGTTTTTTCAAAACGCAAGGTTAAATCAAAGCATATCTTTTAAAAAATCAAGGGTTTTATTGAGAATATTACAATCAGGGTCAGGCCGGTATGGAGATTGAACATTTTTCAAAGGTCTCAATGCGCTTCAGCCCAGTTAATGCCGCATGCAACATTCACCTTTAGGGGCACTTTGAGGTCCCAGATCCCTTCCATAATATTTTTGACGAGTTTTTGAACCAGATCGATTTCATCAGGAGGCGCTTCAAAAACGATTTCATCATGCACTGAAAGGAGCATTGCTGCCTTAAAATTTTTAGCCCTTAATGCAGAATCCACATTTATCATCGCCACCTTTATTAAATCTGCGGCTGATCCCTGAATGGGAGTATTGACCGCTGTTCTCTCGGCAAATTCGCGCACGTTTTTGTTGGGGCTGTTGATATCGGGCAAAAAACGGATGCGGCCTAACAGAGTGGATGTTTTCTTTGTTTTTTTTGCATCTTCTATTGCCCGGTCAATAAATTCCTTAACGCCTTTGTACCTTGCGAAATAGTTTTCTATATAGGTTGTTGCCATTTTTCGGCTAATGCCGAGCTCTTTGGAAAGACCATAAGAGCTCATGCCGTACACAATGCCGAAGTTTATAACCTTGGCCTGCTGCCTTAACTCAGGAGTGATAAAAGAAGGAAAAACCTGAAACACTTCGGCTGCCGTGCGAATATGGATATCCTCGTCGTCCTTGAAAGCCTTTATCAGTATTTGATCATTTGAATAATGTGCCACAATGCGCAGTTCTATCTGCGAGTAATCGGCTGAAAGGATCGACCATCCTTTTTTAGGGATGAATGCTTTGCGTATTTCCCTGCCGTCATCGGTGCGCACGGGAATGTTTTGAAGATTCGGATCCGAGCTGCTGAGACGGCCTGTGGCTGTAGTTGTTTGATTGAATGAGGTATGGATACGGCCTGTTTCCGGGTGAATGAGTTCAAGCAGAGCATCGGTATATGTTGATTTTAGCTTGGACAGGCTGCGGTATCTTAAAATAATGGCCGGAAGTTCATGCTGTTCTGCAAGGGTCGTTAATACATCGACATCTGTTGAATACCCTGTTTTCTTTTTAGTTTTTTTCTGTACCGGCAGTTTGAGTTTCTCAAAAAGAATCCAGCCAAGCTGCTGCGATGAGTTGATATTAAACTCTTCTCCCGCAATGGCAAAAATTCTGCCTTCAAGCCCTTCAAGCTGGTGTTCAAACGATTTTGAAAGGGAATGAAGCTTTTCTTTGTCAATGCCGATTCCCGTCATCTCCATCTTCATCAAAACAGGAACAAGGGGCATCTCCACCTTTTCAAAAAGCTCTTCAAGATGCGCCTCTTTGAGCATCGGCTTCAATACATCGTAAGCCATCAGTGTAATGTCGGCATCTTCACATGCATATGAACCGGCCTTTTCTATGGGAACATTGGAAAAGCAGGAGCCTTTTTTGCCTTTGCCGCCTGTAACCTCCTTATATGTAATTGTCCTGTGATCAAGAAAATCAAGAGCGATCTGGTCGAGATTATGTGCGCGTTTTGAAGGATTGAGAAGATATGAAGCAAGCATTGTATCAAACATCACTCCGGCAAGGTTTATTCCATGACGCGCAAGGACTATCCAGTCATATTTGATGTTCTGGCCGATCTTTTTAATGCCAGGATTTTCAAGAACAGGTTTCAGTAAGTTTAAAACATCTGCAAGATCCGGCTGCTCCGGGACACCCGGATAATCATGGCCGCAGGGGATGTAAAACGCTTCATCAGGCCTGCTTGAAAATGACAACCCCACAAGCCTGGCTTGCATGGGATTTACAGAGGTGGTCTCGGTGTCAAGGGCAAACAGCCCTGCCCTCTCAAGATTGTTGACAAGATCGGAAATGTCGTCAATGCTGAAAACTGTTTTGTAATTTTTTTTGGAAAGATCGCTCTTCCGCGGAAACGCCTGCTGCAACTGCCTGAATTCCAAATCTTTAAACAGCCTGGAAAGAATATTATTATCAGGAGGTTTGGATTTGAACTCTTCCGGATTAAACAATAAAGGCAGGCTTGTATTAATTGTAACAAGCTCTCTGCTCAAAAAGGCCTGGTCTTTGTATTTGACAAGATTTTCATGCAGCTTTTTCTTTTTTACAGTATCAATCCGTTCATATAAAAACTCCATGCTTTGATATGTTTTAATCAGATCAATAGCGGTTTTTGGGCCGATACCCGGCACGCCCGGAATGTTATCCGCTGTATCGCCGGACAGGCCCATTATATCAATTATCTGTAGCGGGTCCACTCCAAAGGTTTTCTGTATAGCCTCCGCATCTATTATCTTATCCTTCATGGGATCCCAGATAGTGGTTTTATCGGTCACAAGCTGCATGAAATCCTTGTCACCTGTAACCATGACCACTGAAAACCCGGCTTTCTCGGCAACTGTCGAAAGGGTGCCGATGAGATCGTCTGCTTCATATCCGGGCATCTCGATAACCGGCATATTGAATCCCTTTGTTATATCCTTTATATATGGAATCTGAATTGACAGGTCATCCGGCATGGGGGGACGGTTAGCCTTGTATTCTTTATATATCTTATGCCTGAAAGTGGGCCCCCTTGCGTCAAAGAACATTGCCACATATTCCGGCGCACGATCCTCAATCAGCTTTAAAAGTGTCCTGGTAAACCCGAAAGCAGCGTTTGTGGGCAAACCTTTCGAATTTGTAAGGCTCTGGATTGCATGATAAGCGCGATAAATATATGCGCTCCCGTCTATCAGGTATAATGTCTTTTCTTTATTCATGGCATCTACTTCGGTGTGTAATTCAAGAGTGTTGGTTGAGCGAACATATTAAAATCCCCCTAACCCCCTTTAGAAAAGGGGGAATGGTTGAAAGTCCCCCTTTAGAAAAGGGGAATTTAGGGGGATTTTTACCAACAGCCGTGAATTACACCCTCTACTTCGCATAGCAAAATTGATATCTATTATTGGGAAAATGGCATTGCCGATTAAACAATCTGCCTGTCAACATATGTAGCTCCTCAATAAGTTCTGGTAAATGCTTTGGCAAACGAATTGTCTGGATTCCCGCCTACGCGGGAATGACGGGCGCTTATACTAAATTGTCATTCCCGCGGAGGCGGGAATCCAAGAGTCGATGCCAGAACTTATTGAGAAGTTACCAACATATTTCATAAGCAAAGAAAAATCCAACATATTTTAACCTGAATCGAGCGATTTTTGGCTCGATCTGCACTGCTCTCTTGCGCATCAAGGATTAGCGAAGCTCAAAATATTTCTTAATGGCCAAGGCCTGACACATATGAGCCGTTCTCTTGGGTTGATCGTTTTATAATGGAAAATTTTAGAATTGACATATATGCATAAATAAGACATATTAATATGTATGAGAACAACATTAAATATAAATGATGAAATTTTGGGGAAAGCGTCTCGTTTGACAGGAGTGAAGGAAAAGACCGCTCTGGTTCGACTCGGGTTGGAAGCTTTGATTGCCCGTGAAAGTAGCAAGCGGCTTGCAAAACTGGGTGGTACAGAAAAGGGGCTTCGAGCTATTCCAAGACGGAGATCAGCTAAAATTTAATCATGATTCTCGTTGACACTTCAATCTGGGTTACCCATTTGAGAGAGGGAAGCCGTCACCTTGAAAAACTGCTTCTGGATGCAGAGGTGATGTGTCACTCTTTCATAATTTGCGAATTGGCCTGTGGTAATATTAAAAACCGATATGAAATTTTGACCTTACTTCGCTCCCTACCGATGGTCCCAACCATCGATCTTAATGAATTTCTTTTTTATATTGAACAAAAGAAATTGATGGGTATTGGTATCGGTTTCGTTGATGTGCACCTTCTCGCTTCAGCACAATTGTTGGGAATACCACTCTGGACTTCAGATAAGAGATTAAAATCAGCGGCAAACAAACTTAATATTGCCTACAAGTGAAAAATCTAAAAAATAAAAATATCATTAAAAAATAACAAGCTCGTAAAAAGTCATTTTGTACGTCACTCCAGCGAAAGCGGGAGTCTATAACCGATTGAATTTACTGAATTCCCGCTTTCGCGGGAATGACAATAATCAGGCATTTTCGACTTTTTACGAATTCATCAAAAATAACATAGTTTGAAAGAAAAAGGGTGAGAAAAACAGCATGCTTACGTCACCAAACGAGTTGAAGACACGGCACAGGTTTGCCGACTACATTTATTGGACACTCTTTTTCGCGATACATTTCATCACAGCGCTCGCGGCCATCTCAAAGCACTCTATTGCGTGGCTGGTCTGCTATGTTGCCGTTGGAATTTGTCTCGTGCTTCTCATATTGAAATTCTATTGTAGTCACTGCCCACATTACATTCAAGGGAAGAAAAGCATCAAGTGTATGTTTTTTTGGGGCATTCCAAAAATGTTCAAGCCAAGACCCGGGCCATTGCGGCCATTTGAAAAGGCCATGTCAATTATTTCGCCTGTCATATGGGTATTGTTTCCTCTTTATTGGCTTGCTTTGGAGCCGAGCTTTTTGGCGATCTATTTGTTGTCTTTGCTGGTATTAGTGTTAACCATCAGAAGAAATGAATGCGGCCGATGTATCTATTTCCACTGTCCGATGAACTGTGTGCCAAAAAACATAAGTACGAAACCATCAATTTTGCTGAAGGGATTTTGATAAGAATTAAGCAGGATGGGTTTTGATGTTTTAATCCTGAACATCCTGTTAATCCTGTCAAAAAAATTTCTTTGAAAAAAAGTGAACTTATACATTTAAAGAACTGGTTTGCCGATTATGTGTCCGGTTATTACACCGCTGATTCAGAATATAACCGCGCTATCAGCTTAAAAGAGGAACATACAAAACGGGTGTGCGACAATATTGTCATGTTAGGCAAATCGCTGGACATTTCAGAGCAGGAGATGCTGCTGGCGGAAACAATGGCTTTACTGCATGACATCGGAAGGTTTAAACAATATGCCGTATATGGCACATTCAAAGATATGGATTCTAAAAACCATGCCACACTGGGATTGCAACAGATAGGGATGCATAAAATTTTGAATGTATTTTCAAAATACGAAAAAAGACTTGTCGCAAAAGCTGTTGCATATCATAATGTCGCTGTTCTTCCAAAGGCAGAAGATGAAAAAACCCTGTTTTTTATACGGCTTCTTCGAGATGCTGACAAACTTGATATATGGAAGGTTTTTATTGATTACTACAATGAACGGGAAAAGAATCCAAATCCAACCATCGAACTTGGCCTTCCCGATGAACCTGTATGTTCGCCGCAGGTTTTACAGACTTTGAAAGAATGCAAAACAGTAAGAATAAATGATTTGAAAACATTAAACGATTTTAAACTGCTCCTGATAGGCTGGGCATTTGATCTGAATTTTGTCCCCTCATTCCAGGCCCTTCAAAACCGGAAGTATATAGAGCAGCTTGCGTCAATTCTGCCGCAATCAAAAGAGGTAAAAGAGGCAGTAAAGCAGGCGCATGATCATGTGATAAGATGCTCAGGGGAATTTTAATAAGGAGAAAAATAATGAAAGAAACAATTATTTTGCTGGTAATAGCAGGAGCCTGGTTCCTTTTACAGATGTATATCCTGCCTAAATTGGGAATTTCCACATGAATGAAAGATGCCTGTCAGTTGACAGACCGCAAGGAAGATACACACGGCAAAAAATCAAAGGGTAAAAAATAAGGATAAAAAATGCTATGGCGCTACTGGTTACAGGAGGAGCCGGCTATATCGGCTCTATTTGTGTTGAAGAGTTTTTGCTTCAGGGGCACAAGGTGGTAGTAATAGATAATTTGCAGGAAGGACACCGTGAAGCGGTTCTTCCTGAAGCTATCTTCTATGAAGGGAATTTTGGCGATCAATCTTTATTGAAGACGATTTTTCAGAAGTACTCTATTGATGCAGTAATCCATTTCGCGGCTGATACCAGGGTAGAATCTTCCATGACTAACCCGGGTCAGTTTTTCAATAATAACGTGGTAAACGGGATTATACTTCTTGATGCCATGCGAGAGGCTAACTGCAAGCGTATGATCTTTTCCTCCAGCGCCGCCACTTTTGGCGAGCCTCAGTATATCTCTGTGGACGAGAAACATCCTCAGGTGCCGATTAACCCTTACGGAGAATCCAAGCTGATGTTTGAAAAGATTTTAGATTGGTACCATATCGCCTATGGCCTCAAATTCAATGCCCTGCGATACTTCAATGCTGCCGGGGCAAGTAAAAGGTTTGGTGATGCAAAACGTCACGTAACCCTTCTCATTCCGGTAACCATCCAGGTTCTGCTTGGGCAGCGTGAAAAGCTGCAAATATTCGGCAACGATTACCCGACAAAAGACGGCACCTGCGTGAGGGACTATATACATGTGCTGGATCTGGTTCAGGCTCACATCCAGGCGCTTGAAAATCTTGATAAACATCCCAACGGCAAATATAACCTGGGAAATGGACAGGGGTTTTCGAACCTTGAAGTAGTCAAAACAGTAGAATCCGTGAGCGGCAGAAAAGTTCCTTTCGAATTTGCCCCGCGCAGATCTGGAGATCCGGCAGTTCTTATAGCCTCTTCAGATCTGGCCCGTCAGGAACTACATTGGAACCCAAAGCATGCAAAACTAAAAGATATCGTCGCCTCAGCCTGGGAATGGCACAGAAACCATCCCAATGGATATAAATTTTGTGACTATTCAGCCACAGATTCACACAGATGAACGCAGATAGGTTTAAATACAAAGAAATTCACAGAATATTAAGAATTATAACCCACTTTCCGCACATAAAAATTTCAATTTTCATGACTTTTTAAAGTGTAACCCATTCAAATTATGGATTTTTTTATTTTACATTTTTTATTTCAGACATACTTAACTGACTCTCGGGTGCTTTAAGTACGTTTTTTA
>JAPVVG010000114.1 GCA_028571455.1 Desulfobacteraceae bacterium
ATCATATAACTGATTGCGCAATATTTCTGTGGTTCCGACAATGATCGGCGCATCAGGATTTTCCTTTCTGTCACCTGTTAATATCCCGACATTATCAGCCCCGAAGATCGCTGAAAATTCATAATATTTTGAATTGGATAAAGCCTTTAAAGGGGAAGCATACCAGGATTTACCCTGCTTTGCATGTATCTCAGCTATTGCTTTTTCAGCTATCCAGGTTTTACCGGAGCCTGTTGGAGCAGTAACAAGACAGTCAGTTTTTTTAATTGCAGAAAGCGCTTTTAGCTGAAAAGGGTCTGGCTTAAAGGCCGATTTTTTTGGCACACCTATAGATGAGAAAACCTTTTTCAGTCTAATGTCTGCTTGTGGCTCTAACTTTAGCGTCCGCAAAGCATTAGCCGGTTTTTTCTTTTTGCCTCTTTTTCCTGGCCGATATTTATTTTGTCTATACATTGTTTTATTCTTAAGTTCAGACCTCGTCAAGTGGTCGAGTAGTTGACTGGTCAGCAATTATTCTCCAGCACGACGACTCGACTATTTGACTATTTGACGATCTCTGTAAGTTATTAATTTGGATTGATTTTGTAAAACATACTATATATCATCAGCAAATTATCATAACAAGACATACTATATGTTTATTGAAACTAGAGGTATTTCATGCAAAAGATTGATCTTACATTATCTTACATTAGATTTTTTTTCATAACAGCTTTTATTTTATTTGCTTTGTGTTCGACAACTCAGGCCGCAGATATCGACAAAAACCTGGGCGCGCCGCCTGTTCCGGTTCGTGTTGCCATTGTAGAAAAAAAGTTGGTTTCGGCCCAGATATCTCTGACAGGAACTGCCGAAGGCATTGCAAAGAGTGATGTCGCTTCAGAAGTATCGGGTATTGTTGAATATTATCCGATAAGAGAAGGAAATTTTGTTAAAAAAGGGGATCTGCTTGCAAGGTTAACATCTACCAGCCTGAGGCTCAGCCTTAAGGGGGCTGTAGCTGCAAGAGAAGAGATCAGGGCAAAGCTTGAAAATGCTGAAAAGGAGCTTGCAAGGGTTAGCAGGCTGAAAGATGCAGACAGCATTGCGGAGAGGAAGTATGATGAGGCTCTTTATGTTCATCGTGCACTTTTGCAGGGAGTTTTAAAAAGTGAGGCTGAAATAGAACTGCTTGAGTATGAAATCAAACAAAAGGATGTTGTCGCTCCTTTTTCAGGTTTTATCTCAAAGGAACACACCCAGGTTGGAGAATGGATAAATGTCGGCGGGGCTGTTGTTACGATGGTTGATCTTGATATGATCCGGATAACCGTGGATGTGCCTGAACGATATGCGGTAATGCTTGAAACGCAAGGCAAGGTCGATGTAATGGTAAAAAGTGTCTCAAACAGACCGTTTTCCGGCAGGATATATGCTGTGCTTCCCCAGGGAAATCCAAATTCCAGGACCTTTCCGGTAAGGATAAACCTTGCAAATCATGATTTAAAGATCAAAAGCGGGATGGAGGCAATGGTTACTTTTAACCTGGCAAATACAAAGAGTGCCCTCCTTATACCTAAGGATGCAGTGGTTACCGCAGGAAATAACAGGCTGGTGTTTTGTGTGGCTGACAGTAAAGCCACGCCGGTAGATATAAATATCCTTGGCTATTATAATGGAAATGTTGCTGTTGAGGGGAATTTAAGCGCTGGCGACCAGGTCGTAATCCGGGGGAATGAACGTCTTCAGCCCGGTCAGTCTGTCGTAATAATAGAATAATATAGCCTCGCCGTGGCGGGGCTTGAAACTTGAAACTTGAAATTAGAAATTGAGGAGAAATGAATTGAATGCGTTCATCAACAGGGTAGTCCCTGCAAAGCAATGCAGGTTAGGAAATACCGTTCTGTATTACTTTGCAAACACCTGATTTATCGTTATGTGCTAATAGCAACCATAATATGTAACTATTTGAAATCATTGACCCGCACTGTTTTGTAGGCGCTACCCGATTTTAAAATAATTTGAAAAGCGGAGCGACATCATTATTCGACGTTCGATGTTGGACGTTCATCTTTTAATATTATTTCTCGTTCCCATGCTCCAGCGTGGGAATGCATACCAAAAAACGCGAAGCGGTTAACCCTGAACTATGAAACTTGTAGATACTGCTATAAAAAAGCCTGTTACTGTTACTGTCGGAGTAATACTTCTTATACTGTTTGGCCTTATTTCACTTTTTAGAATTCCGATTCAGCTTACACCGAATGTTGACCTGCCTGAAATCTCCATCCAGACGGTATGGCGCGGCGCAAGCCCCCTGGAAGTGGAGCGTGAGATTATCGATGTGCAGGAAGAACAGCTCAAAAACCTTGAAGGTCTCGATGAAATAAAAAGTGAAAGCAGTGACGGTTTGGCTTATATTAACCTGATGTTCGAGATAGGCACAGACACGGATGAGGCCCTCCTGAGGGTGTCCAACAAGCTCGACCAGGTAAAAAAATATCCGGACAATGTGGAAAAACCGGTGATAAAGTCCGGCGGAAGACATGAAAGCGCCATGGCATGGATGATATTACGCTCCCTGGACGGATATAAAGGTGAGCTGCGTCATGAATACGATTTTTGCGACGAGCATGTAAAGCCCAGCCTTGAGAGAGTTGCCGGGGTGGCATCTTCAAATATTTATGGTGGTCAGGAACAGGAACTGCAGGTAATTATGGACCCTGACGCTCTCGCTGCCCGGAAAGTAACAATATCTGAACTCATGCAGGCTCTGGATATTGAAAATAAGAACATAAGCGCGGGGAACTTCGACGAAGGCAAACGACGTTATATTGCCCGTACCGTTGGTGAATACAAGAGCACTGAGGATGTCGAAAAAGTCATAATAAAAAGAATTAACGGTATTCCGGTCACGGTAAAAGATGTTGCCTGCGTGAAGCTGGGTTATGAAGATATCAGCATTGTTGTCAGGCATGAAGGAGACCCAACTATTGTGATGAATGCTGTGCGCGAACCAGGCACTAATATGCTCGTTGTAATGAGTAAATTGCATGACGTGGTTCACGAACTTAATAACGGCATACTAAAGGACAGAAGGCTTTACCTGGAGCAGGTCTATGATGAAACAGGTTATATTTACAGCGCTATCAACCTTGTGAGGAAAAACATACTTGTCGGCGGCATGCTGGCTGTTATAGTCCTGCTTATTTTTTTACGAAATTTTGCCAGTACCATCATTGTATCAATGGCTATTCCTATAAGCGTTATCGGGACCTTTCTAATTATGACCCTCTTTGGGCGCAATATCAATGTAGTCAGCCTGGCGGGTCTGAGCTTTGCCGTGGGAATGGTGGTTGATAACTCAATCGTGGTGTTTGAAAATATATTTCGCCACAGGGAAATGGGAAAGAACCGGATTGAAGCCGCATACGATGGAACAGTTGAGGTGTGGGGCGCTGTTCTGGCAAGCACACTTACAACTGTTGCTGTTTTTTTCCCGATAATATTTATTGAAGAAGAGGCCGGCCAGCTTTTCCGTGATATTGCAATTGCCATTAGCAGCGCTGTTATATTGAGCCTTATTATTTCTGTTACAGCCATTCCGGCGCTGTCTTCTAAAATATTAGGCAAAGTGGCGAACAAGGAACCAGCGCAAAAAAAACGGTCCATATACGCTTTTGGCAGGCGATTTATTGATGGCATCGCTGACTTTATATACTGGATGTGCGGCCGTGTATCTGCCCGCCTGGGCGTTGTTGTTTTTATGGTATCTCTTTCCATAGGGCTGGCATGGACCTTAATACCCGAAACCGAGTACCTGCCTGAAGGCAACCGTGAAATCCTGTTTGGCATTCTTCTGCCGCCCCCGGGATACAATACCGATGAACTTGAAAAGATAGGGAAAATGGTTGAAAAGGATATCCTCCCTTTAATCGAACATGACGGCAAAAGCGAAGCTGCTGAAAAACTTAATCTGCCTCCTGTGAAAAATTTTTTCTATGTTGCATTCGGCCATCAGATATTTATGGGTGTTGTATCAGGCATTCAGGAAAGGACAAGGGAGCTCCTTCCTTATGTTTACGGTGTGCTTAAAAAAATTCCCGGTATGATAGCAATAGTTCAGCAGCCCGGTCTATTTGCACGGGGCATAGGTAAAAGCAGATCTATAGAGATAGAGATAAAAGGCCCTGATCTTTCCCGTTTGATAAATTTTGGCAGGCAGATATATGGCGCAACTGCCCTATTAATGCCTGATGCGCAGATACGCCCTATTCCTGGACTTGACCTTGGAAATCCGGAAATGCGTATTATTCCGGATCGTGACCGTTTATCACGTCTTGGCATGACTACTTCAGAACTCGGCTTAACTGTTGACGCTCTTGTTGATGGAGCAAAGGCGAGCACATACCGTCTTTATGGCGATGAAATAGACCTGGTTGTTAAAAGCAAAGAGGGCAAGCTTGAACTGACCCAGGATCTTGCGGGTCTCCCTGTAATTTCCCGGTCCGGGGAAAAGGTTACATTAGGCTCCCTGGCCGATATAAGCCTGGAAGAAGGGCCCATCCAGATTAACCATATAGATTCACAGCGGGCTATTACGATCATGGTTATCCCTCCAAAGAACATTAGTTTGGAGGCAGCTATGGCTATTGTAAAGGAAAAGGTTGTGGATCCGATCAAGGCAAGCGGCGCTCTTTCAAATATTTATAATATAAAGCTTGGTGGCACTGCAGATGATTTAACCCGGACAAGAGAGGCCTTTATATGGAATTTTATACTGGCTATTGTTATCAGCTACCTGCTCATGTCGGCCCTGTTCGAGAACTTTTTATACCCCCTTATCATCATGTTCAGCGTTCCTCTGGCTGCGGCAGGAGGGTTTGTGGGCATCTTCCTGGTAAACTCCTTTATTGCCGATCAACCCCTGGATATACTGACAATGCTGGGTTTTGTAATTCTTGTGGGCGTTGTTGTTAACAATGCAATTCTTATTGTAAATCAAACCTTAAACAATATCCGGGAAAGAAACATGGCTCCGCGTGATGCAATCACAGAATCTGTGCGCATACGTATAAGGCCTATATATATGAGCAGCATCACCACAGTATTTGGAATGAGTCCTCTCATACTATTTTCTGGCGCTGGATCAGAATTTTACAGAGGAATTGGAAGCGTAGTTGTAGGAGGTCTTCTGGTTTCAACGGTATTTACCATATTCCTGATTCCAGCCCTGCTAAGCCTTACCTTTGATGTCGTAAATGCGGTTAAACAAAGGTTGTAGGTGTTCACCAGGCGCATGCCCGCCGTCTTTGAGGAAACGCTGATGATCTTAGCTATTGATACCAATGTGCTGTTGGACATCTTGATTCCCTATACAGCACATGTTGAAACCTTTCTAACGAAGATTCCCTTTTCAAAGCCAGCATTGCCTGGAAAAAATACGCTGCCCGTAAAAAAGGTAAGATTCTGTGCCCTGCCACCTTATCCCCCATCAGATTCGCTGTAACCAGGAGAGCGGTGTCGTGGATCGGACTCGGAGAACCTGGCTATTCCGGCGCTACTGATGTGGTTAGATATTTTGGAGTGACAAACTCTTGCGTGACGCGAATGCTATCAACAGGGGTAAAACCGGATATCGATGACTTTGTTTTGGAGTTGTGAACGTTCTGCACGAATGTTTTTCATTTAGAAAGGTAGCGGAAAAGCCATGCTTGATTTTGTGCACGTTCTGCACGAACGTCCCGTAAGCTGTTGACTCAAAAGAGAAACCCGATAAATCAATTACAATATTCGATTACCACAGGCTTCTATCTAAAACAGGATGGAAAGTAACCCACCTGTCTGCGTGCGGCACGCACAGGCAGGTCGAATAGAATGCCCCCTGTCCTCTGAACGTCTAAGCGGGAACCACCTGCCTGTGCGGTGCACGCAGACAGGGATACAGAGGATGCAGGACAAACGTATTTTAGGAACTGTTGGAAGAACCCTGCTAATCGCAAGAAGATCATAATGAATCAGTGGCCGCTTCCCTGTAAGTTTACAGAGTTGCCAACATAACGTCCCTTGCATTCCCGTTGACAGCCGTTGTTTTTTCGTTCTTGACAAGTTGTCAAGAACCGTGTAATGTTTTGAGTAAACCCTAACCTTGTAACATTAGGGTAAATATACAATACAAAGGAAGCTCATATGCAAACACTTACTATAGGAGAACTGAAAGCCGGTTTTTCGGAGGTTTTGAGAAAAATAAGAAGTGGTCAGAAAATTGTTATAAGCTACGGCAAAAAACGGGAAAAAGTCGCTGTAATTGTCCCATATTCAGCCTATGCCTCTACACCGGAAAGGAGTCTTGGCTTACTTAAGGACCGGGCCGGATGCATAATCCATGACGACTTTGAAATTAGTGAGAAAGAAATGCTGGCCTCATGAATTTATTACTGGATACCCATGGATTTTTATGGTCGCTTTTTACCCCCGACAAGTTGAGCAAGGCAGTAATCCGTGAAATAAAGTCTCCGAACAATGACGTGGCTGTTAGTGTAGTTACATTCTGGGAAATTTCCTTGAAGTATGCCCTTGGAAAACTCGAATTAACCGGAGTGAAGCCGGAAGAATTGCCTGATTTTGCCGCTCAGATGAATCTGGAAATATTGCCGATCACCGCCGCTGAAGCATCTAGTTTCCATAAGTTACCAAGGCTTTCACACAAGGACCCCTTTGATCGTATCATTATCTGGCAGGCTATTCAGCGAAAAATGATCTTGGTATCAAAGGATCGCGATTTCAAAGCATATCATAAATTTAGGCTTAGAACCTTTTGGTGAGAATTGAAATGTATCAAAAACTAATAAACTAACAACGTCCCCGAAACACTATAAGTGCGTTAATCAAGATGTGACACTTATGTTGCGAGTCTCTATAACATATTGAATTAACATAATTTAAGGTCAAAATTCAAACAATTCCATATTCCTTTATATAACAAGATGTTACACTTATCAATAGACGTTTTCAAACGGTCTCGCAACATAATAAT
>JAPVVG010000115.1 GCA_028571455.1 Desulfobacteraceae bacterium
ATTTCATTTACCTTGCCATAAAGCTTTTTAATCTCATACTTATGCAAAAGCAGTTTTCTGCGCCTTAAAGGGTCATGATTTTCATAATTGGCATATGGATAGGGGCCGATATGCATCTGGTAAACAAAGACCTCGCCCCCTCTAATTTTGGCATATGAATCTTTCAAATTAGCCCGGCCAAGTCTGAGCGATTTGACTTCAGTGCCTAACAGAGATATTCCTGCCTCGTATGTATCCTCAATATAATAATTATACCTGGCCTTCCTGTTTTCTGTAACTATTTTGTTATGCGTGGTTTCCAAGTGTTATCTTATACTATTCGTGGTAGATTTTATCATAAAGAATACTGCTATATGTATCCTCCACTAATTTCGTTATGGCAGTGGCCGAGGTTTGTTTAAGAACATCCTGCATAAAAAGTTTGACGTCCTCTATATTAAGTGATCTTACCATGCTCTTTACAGCAGGTATTGATTGAGGGTTCATGCTCAATTCGTCCAACCCCAAGCCTAAAAGTACAGGCATGTAGATCGGGTCGCTGGCCATCTCACCGCACATAAAGACCTTTATCCCTTTTTCATGCGCCACATCGGCAACATGTTTAATCACATGTATAATAGCGGGATGAAGCGGATTATAAAGATAGGCAACCTCGCTGTTTCCCCTGTCTATTGCCAGTGAATACTGAATAAGATCGTTTGTCCCTATGCTGAAAAAATCAACCTTTTCTGCCATCACATCTGCCATGATCACAGCCGAAGGGACTTCTATCATTATCCCGAGTTTAATATCTCTTTTAAAGACCGCTCCTTCTTTGTCCAGAGAGTCAGCAACTTCGTTTAAAATCCTTTTTGTTTCACAGATCTCATCACAGCTTGATATCATGGGGATCAGAATTCTGACATCACCGTATGCGGCAACCCTTAATATTGCTCTGATCTGAGTCTTGAAAATCTCAGGATTTTGCAGGCAATACCTGATTGCGCGAAGTCCAAGAGCCGGATTGATCTCATCACGCTCGGCGCCAGGGGCTATCGCTCTATCACCATTTATATCAAGCGTGCGGATAGTCACCGGCTTTGGCGCTATTACCTCCACTACATCCATATATTTATCAAACAGCTCATCTTCACTTGGAAAAACAGAACTGTTTAAATATTGAAATTCGGTTCTGTACAGACCGATGCCGTCACCACCATGGTCGATAACAGAAACTACCTCCTCGGGCAGCTCAATATTGCCCATAACAGGCAGTTGAAATCCATCAGTTGTTTCAGCCGCAAGATAGCTTCCCCTGGTGATGGCAGCTCTATATTCTTCATATCCGATTTTACGTTCTTCATACTTAACCAGTGTCTCTTCTGTTGGATGAACGATCACTGTGCCGGCAGTACCGTCAACTATAATCAGGTCGTCATTTTGTATTATTCTGGTTGCCTGATCAAGCCCTAAAACAGCCGGTATTTCAAGAGTTCGCGCGATTATACCGGTATGTGATGCCTTTCCTCCGCGATTTGTAACAAAGCCTTTAATTTTTTCCAGTTGTATCTGACTGGTCTCAGCAGGTGAAAGATCCTGGGCGATAAGTATGACCCTCTTGCGAATATCAGCGATATTGACCGGTTCCGCGCCGACGAGATTTTTCATTACACGGTCAGACACATGCACGATGTCTGCAGCCCTTTCCTTTAAATAAGGATCCGACATATTTTGAAACATCGATTTCAAGTTTGACACCACTTTCTTCAGAGCCCATTCTGCATTTATCCGTTCATCCTCAATGGTTTCAATTGTCCTGCCATACAGCATTTTATCCTTTAGCATCACAATATGGGTCTCAAGAATATAACTTTGCTGGCGCAACTCTTCATGGGAATTTTTAATAATTGCTTTGAGTTCATCCTTTGCTTTCTTTACGGCGGCCTTGAAACGTTTTATCTCACCCGGCAGGTTCCCTTTTTCGATGAAATATTTCCTGACAACATCGACCCCTTCCTTATCGACCGAATAAGCCTTTCCTATGCATATGCCCGGAGAAGCCCCTATCCCATTTAAAACTATTTCAATTGCATTTGTATCCGACATAAAAACTTATTCCAAAAAACCCTTTTTTATTAGCTCAATGATTTCATTTAAGATATCAATGTCTGACTCTTCATCAATTTTTAGAGTTATTTTTGATCCCTTTGAACATGCAAGGGAAAGAATATCAATAATGCTTGACGCATCCACCCGTTCTTCTCCCATTATAAGCCACACTTTTGATTTAGCATTTTGTGCAAGTTTTGCAATCCCGGCGGCAGACCTTGCATGAAGGCCAAGTTCATTTATAATAACTACATCCCTTGAAAGTGTATACAATAAAGTTTACCACAAATAAAGATTTTATGATATTAGACGGTATTGAAAAGGCCAAAATAAAACACAAGACGACTTTATAAAAGAGATCTTGTATAAAGCCGCCGATTAAGCAATAACAAACAAAATTTTATCAATATATAAAATATTTGTCAATCCAGAATCATAACCGGCTAATTCAACCCTAATTGAGCCAAAGCTTAATTAGGGAGAGGTCAGGGATCTCAGCTGATTGCAAATTTTAAATAACAAATAACAAATATCAAATATCAAATAAATTACAATGACCAAAACTCAAAATCCCAAACCCGTATATGACCTAAACCTCCTGTTTAGTCGAGTGGTCGAGTGGAAAAATGGTTCCGCCAGAGCGCTTTGGCGGATTAACCACTCGACTACTCGACTAATTTCCTACTCGACTAATCCCCTTTTGGTCATTGAATATTGAAATTTGGGATTTATTTGTAATTTGATGCTTGGAATTTGGGATTTTATAAGTTCATTAGTTATCAAAAGTTATCAAAGGTCTCGATTAAAGAGCGTTGTAAAAATATAACTTTGGAAAAATAGGTATGAAACACTTATCAAACCGGTTTCTTCAAACAGTCTCAAATGCATTTGTAAAGACTATAATTCTAACGAGTTGTTTGGCCTTTATTTTGCTCAATCCGCAAGCGGCTGAATGCAAAGATGCTTCTTATGCGCTCAATCTATCGCTGGATGAAATCATGGACAGAATCGAAAACAGATATGCTGCAAAAGGATTTTCGGCAAATTTTTCTCAAGAGTCGACCATCAAGGCAATGGATATTACAGATACCGCATCTGGAAATCTTTTTGTTAAGGCCCCCGGCATGATGAGGTGGGAATATGAAAAGCCGGACCAACAGCTCATAATTACAGACGGCAAAAGATTGTGGGTTTACAGGCAGGATGACAACCAGGTTATGGTGGGAACATCCCCTTATTTTTTTGGAAACGGAAAGGGGGGCGGATTTCTTTCAGACATGAAGATTATAAGGGAAAAATTTAATATTTCGCTGGATGATAAAACCAGCGACAAATATTATGTTTTAAGACTTATACCTAAAGGAAAAGTGTTCGATATTTCCCTGATATATCTGTCGATCTCAATAAATATTTTTGATATTGTTCAAATAACAACATATAATTTATATAATGATGAAACAAAAATTTATCTTGAAAATATTGAGTTCAAAAAACATATCGATGACTCAATGTTTTATTTTGAAATTCCTGAAGGAGCTGATATCCTGCAACTTGATGGGTAGTTAGTGTCTGAACGAAAAGTCCGTTCAGACACGATTTTGGATTGCGGATTTCGGATTTAAAAACGTATAGGAAGATGAGAGAAAAGATAAAGAGCCTGCTGAAAAAAAGAAAAGCAATCATGCTGGCGCATAATTATCAGCCGCCGGAAATCCAGGATCTTGCCGATCTTTGCGGAGATTCCCTCGAACTCAGCATAAAGGCATCCATGACCGATGCCGAAGTTATCCTCTTTTGCGGCGTAAGCTTCATGGCTGAAACAGCTTCGGTGCTGTCTCCTGAAAAGAGGGTTCTTTTGCCCCGCAAGGACGCTGGCTGTCCAATGGCCGACATGGTAACGCCGGCACAGCTTAAAGCAAAGCTTGCCGGACTTCCTCCCATGCCGGTGGTGACTTATGTAAATTCACCCGCATCTGTTAAGGCTATGTCAACCATCTGCTGCACATCGGCAAATGCTGTTGAGGTTGTAAACAGTCTGGAAGCAGAAGAAATACTGATGGTTCCTGACCGGAACCTGGCCCAATATACGGCTTCGAAAACAAATAAAAAAATACACCTGTGGGATGGATACTGCCCGATCCATGACCATCTTACACCCGAAGATGTTCAACAAGTAAAAAAGATGCACCCAAGCGCCCTTTTTATGGCACATCCTGAATGCAGACCCGAGGTTCTTGAGCTTGCCGATACTGTTGCAAGCACTTCAGGGATGCTTAAATATGCGGCTGAGTCTGACAGCCTATCCTTTATTGTGGGCACGGAAATCGGGATGCTTTATCCATTAAAAAAGGCAAATCCCGGCAAAGAATTTTATCCGGCTTCAAAGGATATGCTGTGCGGCGATATGAAAAAAATTTCCCTTAATGATATTGTAAAATCCCTTGAAACCATGGAAGGAGAGGTTAAGGTCCCGGAAGATATAAGGCTGCCTGCATTAAAGGCGGTTCAAAGAATGGTAGATCTGTCAACCTCCGACTAATTCATCAGGGATATCGGCATTGGTGTAAACCTTTTGCACATCATCACAATCTTCGAGTGTTTCCATCAATTTGATCATCTGCTCTGCTTCCTTTCCTTTAAGTTCAAGCGTTGCCTGGGGAAGCATAGTGATTTCCGCCATTACATAAGGAATCGATGCATTATTTATCGCTGTTTTTACAGCTTCAAAATCATCTGGCTGGGTGATGATTTCAAAACTATCATTATCTTCCCGCACATCTTCTGCGCCGGCTTCAATGGCGGTTTCCATCAGCTTGTCCTCATCAACCGCTTTCTTCTCAACATCGATATATCCCTTGCTGTCAAACATCCAGGACACACATCCGTTTTCGCCGAGATTTCCGCCGCATTTACTGAAAATATGACGGATATCGGCAACCGCCCTGTTTTTATTATCTGTAACTGATTCAATCAGCACGGCGGCTCCTCCGGGTCCGTATCCTTCATAAATTGACTCTTCATAATTTACACCTTCGAGTTCGCCGGTTCCCTTTTTGATTGCCCTTTCAATATTATCTTTCGGCATATTTTCACTTTTTGCCGCCAGAATAGCTGTTCTCAGCCTTGGATTGCCGGAAGGATCTCCTCCTCCTGTGCGGGCAGCGACTGTAATTTCTTTATTAAGTTTTGAAAATATTTTTCCGCGTTTTGCGTCTGTAGCGCCTTTTTTATGCTTAATGGAAGACCATTTGCTGTGCCCCGACATATTTTCCTCCTATTTTTTCTCAAATCCGATAATATATATTTCTTTGCTTGATTTTCTGCTGCTTTCCGGCTTGAAAATTTTGTGTCTATTAAAATTTAATTTAATTGAATCTATAAATTCTTTAAAATCCTCTCCCTGGAAAATCTTGCAAATAAATGATCCGCCGTTAACCAACAGGTCTTTAGCAATCCCTAAGGCGGCCTGACAGAGATTAAAAGACCTTGCTGCATCAACATTTTTATTGCCGGTAGTATCTGGCGCCATGTCGCTTATTACGATGTTAAAATCTTTTCCCACAGATCTTATAAGCTCGTCATCAATGGAAAGAACATCGCCAGTATAAATTTTAACATTGGACGGAACTTTTGACAAAACCGATTTTGACAAAGGTTTCAGGTCTATCCCCACGACCCGGCCGTTCTTTCCGGCCAGATTCGCGGCAAAAAGAAGCCATGACCCCGGGAAACAACCAAGATCGAGAATTTTGTCCCCCTTTTTTATCAGATTATACTTGCGCTGAATCTCACGGAGCTTATAAACAGATCTTGCAGGAAATTGTTCCTTTTTTGCCAGCCGCGAATAATGATCTTCCCATTTGTTATGTTTCGATGTCGAACGTTTCATATAGTTCTTTTGGGGTTCACAATCATTTAATTATCAAAGAATCTTTAAAATGAATCAACGAATAATTTAGGAATTCGCTTCGCTTAATTGCGAATTTAGGGATTTAGGAATTTAGGAATTGAAGGTATTCTGTTGATTTCAATACCCCAATACCCCAATCCCTCAATTCCTTAATCCCTCAATCCCTCAATCCCTCAAAATAATGCTTCAATCCCTTCTGATATTGTTGATATGCCGATAAGCTCTATTCCCTTTATTTCGCTCATCCGTTTAAGATTGCCTGCCGGGACAAGGGATCTTTTAAAACCCATCTTTTTTGCTTCCACAACCCTGATTTCAATATGACCTATGGCTCTTACTTCACCCGCCAAACCGACTTCGCCTAAAACAAGGGTTGCATCAGAAATCGGCCTGTCTAAAAAACTTGATGCAATGGCGGCAACTATCCCCATATCGATTGCAGGCTCGTCAACCTTAAGCCCTCCGGCAACATTCATAAAGATATCGCAGTCCATTAAATGCATGCCTAATTTTTTTTCTATCACGGCTGCAAGCAATGCAACCCTGTTGCTGTCAAGGCCGAGAATGGTTCTTCGAGGATTTCCAAAGCTTGTGCTGCTTGCAAGGGCCTGCAATTCAACAAGTATGGGCCTTGTGCCTTCTATGCTTGCTGTAACAACCGATCCGGGCACGTTTTCAGGACGCTCGGAAAGAAATATCGCCGAAGGGTTGGCAACCTCCTCTAATCCTTTCTCGTTCATCTCAAACACACCGATTTCATTGGTCGAGCCAAACCTGTTTTTTACAGCCCGTAAAATTCTGAATATATGGTTCCTGTCCCCTTCAAAGTAAAGAACCGTATCAACCATATGCTCCAAAAGCCTTGGCCCTGCTATTGCGCCGTCCTTTGTCACATGCCCCACAAGAAATATCGGAATCCCTGTTTTTTTAGCCATGTGCATAAGCCGAACCGTGGATTCTCTGACCTGGCTTACACTACCCGGAGCAGATGTGAGATCCGGGCTGAACATTGTCTGGATAGAATCAATAACAATAGCATCCGGCCTCACAGATTCAATCATCGACATGATCGATTCAACATCGATTTCCGAAACCACCAGCAAATCATGTGATCCTGTAGAAAGCCTCTCGCTGCGTATCCTTACCTGCCTGATCGATTCCTCGCCGGAAATATAAAGCGTTTTATGACCCTGGTTTGCAAGACCGTGCAGAATCTGAAGCATAAGTGTGGACTTGCCGATTCCAGGATCTCCTCCTATCAGTACAAGGGTTCCGGGAACAAGACCTCCGCCCAGCACACGGTCAAATTCCATAATGCCGGTTAAAAGCCGGTATTCTTTCTCAAATTCAATGGAATCAATTGGAACAGGTTCTGCGCCGGAATAGGATATCCCTCCCTTTGCTCCACGGGCGGACCCTATGGCCTGAGCCTCTTCAACAAAGGTTTGCCACTGCCCGCAGTCAGGGCATCTCCCCAGCCATTTAGGGGCCTGATATCCGCATGACTGGCAACAAAAGACTGTTTTTACATTTTTTTTCATTAGTTGAACTTTTTACAAAACCGTCATTATTATTTGACACTTTAATACATAGCATGTCATTTTGATCCAATCAAGAAATGCTCACGCGCATAATAGAAAAATGATTGATTATCACGTCCACACACAACTTTGCAACCACGCCAAAGGTTCCATGGAGGCATATATACAAAAAGCCGTTGCCATCGGTTTAAAGGAGATATGCTTTCTGGATCACCTTACAATGCACGAATACGGAAAAAGGCTTTCAATGAGCCCGGAAGAGGTCCCCTTCTATTTCCAGGCCGTGCAACAATTAAAGCATAAATACCGCGGCATTATTAAAGTTAAGGCCGGGCTTGAGCTGGATTTTGCCCAGGAATATGCCGATTTTTTCCAAAAGATTGTGGATACCTATTCATTTGATCTAATAGGAAGCTCATTGCATTTTTTAGGCAAGATGGATATAGTCACCCGCAAGTCCGAGTGGAAACAGGGCAAACTGGATATCGATTATGTATATGGCCTTTACTTTTCCCAACTTGAAAAGATGCTGGATTACAATTATTTTGATGTTGTATGCCACATCGACCTTATAAAAAAATTCGGATGGAAACCATCGATATCTTTTGATAAAACATTTGATAAAATACTATCAAAAATAAAAAGCAAAGATTTAATTGTTGAGGTAAATACAAGCGGGTATGAATATCCGGTCAATGAAATATTTCCATCCATGGAAATTATTAATAAATGCCATGAATTAGGGATAAACATTACTGTTGGGTCGGATGCCCATAATCCGGAAAGCGTGGGACAACACTATGACAGGGTGTTGCCGATGCTGGTTTCAGCAGGATACAGACAGTTAGCCACATTTACAAAACGAAAGCGGGAAATGATTCCGTTAGCACAAAGGCACTAAGGCACAAAGAAGAGATTCGAAGCATAACTACGCTGAATTATACCCGATTACTTGATTCGGAAATTGATTTTGCTTATCAAAATAACTCACCGCATATATTTGTTTTTTATTTGTCTTGTGGCTTTGCAGCTTTTTTTGCCAGCCCAAACTCCGGCAGGTGAAAATAACAAAGCCGGTTATTTCGATACACTGCAACAAAGCCTTATAGAAGACGGTTTCAACAAAAATAAAATCAATGCGCTCTATGCCAGGTCAGGGGTCTATTTTGACGCAAAAGGGGTTTCCCTCTTTTTCAGTCACAGCGAAGGCAAATTAAATTACGATCAGTTTACTTCAAAAAGGTCGATTAAAAAGACAAAAAAATATCTTAAAATACACAGGGCGGTCTTTGAAGGTGTGGAAAAGACATACTCTGTGGACAAAGAAATCATTGCTGCCATAATATTGGTCGAAACCAGGCTCGGAACCTATCTGGGGGAAAGGTCTATATTAAACACGCTTTCAACCATGGCCTCCCTGCATGACCAACATGTAAAAAATATGTTATGGCGCAAAATTTCAGGTTCATCCCCTTTTACAAGGGAACAATTTGATAAAAAAGCCGAAAAGAAATCAACGTGGGCATATTCAGAGCTAAAATATTTTCTCCAATATGCGAACAGGGAAAACATCGACCCATTATCTGTTTACGGATCGTATGCAGGTGCAATGGGCATTGCTCAATTTATGCCCAGCAATATACTTGCGCTTGCAAAAGACGGCAATAAGGATGGCTGTGTAGACCTGTTTAATCATGCCGATGCCATAGCAAGCATCGCAAGCTACCTGAAACATCATGGCTGGCAGGCGAAAATAGACGACAAAAAAGCTTATAAAATACTGCTGCGCTATAATTACAGCAAATATTACGCAAATATTATTTTAAAGATCGCCAAACTTTTGAGAGGTTGAAACCGGTTTTGGAAACAGTCGTTGTATTCTTAGGAATAAGCATACCATTTTTCTTAATGACCATCTGGGCAATTGTCAATGTCGCACAGAAGGATTTCGGCACTATCAAAAAGAAGGCCCTCTGGGGAGTTATAGCATCCATCCCCTTTATCGGCTTTATTATCTATCTTATCTTCGGATTTAGAAAAGGGAAAAAGTCGAAAACACCTGGTATTCTATAAAAGCTTTGAAAAATGCTTCTAAAATAATATTTGACAAAATCGTCTGTCTTCAATATTTATCACCACAAAACAATGCAACCAGTGGTCCCATCGTCTAGCGGTCAGGACACCGGCCTCTCACGCCGGTAACAGGGGTTCAATTCCCCTTGGGATCACCACAAAACCCCGTTCCCCGAAGAAAAGCAGAACGCTTAGCCGACAAATTCAAATCTAATATCCTATCCTTAATTTTTTTCATATAGAGGGCCTTCGCCACCACAACGTTTTAATGTGTGAAAAACATCCTGAATCCTTCAAATTGACGAAAGAATAAAAACCGCCCTTCAGTTAACAAATTGAAACACTTTAAATTTTGTGATATGCAAACACTACCTGCATGAGAATTGTCTGAATCATGATTTGCGCAGTTGGCAAGGTATCTGAACTCCGCAATTCAAGGGAATAGAATCCGTATCTCGCAAGCATTTAATCTCGAAAAAGATAATAAATCGACTTATATATTAACATGATATACAGTGCTTAAAATTTATTTTTGGCCTGTTTTTGAACTGAACAGCGAGCACATTCCACGCTGCTTGCGGCTGAGTTAGCGAGCGAATCAAAAAATTGACAGAACTCCTTACAGTCGAAGATTCCCCGCTGCTTGCGGCGGGGAGCTTCAACCTCAAACAGGAGGATCACGTGACCAGTCATAGTATTACAAAAAAAATAAAGCCCCATTTCTTCAGCCATATGAAGGATGGGGCTTTTTACTTTAGTTTTTCTATTCTTGACGATATAAACTTATAAACTGAGAAACGTCCCATAGATTTCCCCCAGGAGGCTTAAATGCCCGATATTTCACCCGACAATTATTCTTTTTTATTAAATGAAATCGGTTTCTTATTGCAGGAAGGACGCAGAAAAGCCTTTGCGGCGGTAAACAGCATACTTGTGGAAACATACTGGCATGTTGGCCGGAATATCGTGGAATATGAACAAAAAGGCACTGAAAAAGCCGAGTACGGCAGCCGGTTATTAAAGGAATTATCTAAAGATTTGAAAATCCGGTTTGGTAAAGGTTTCAGTCGTTCAAACCTGCAGTACATGCGCCTGCTTTATATCAACTATCCAAAATGCCAGACACTGTCTGGCAAATTGAGCTGGTCACATTACACGGAACTTCTTTCAATTTCCGATGATCTGGCCCGTTCTTTTTATGAAAAACAGTGCATAAATGAAAAGTGGTCAATTCGAGAGCTAAAACGGCAAAGAAATACCGGGCTTTTTGAACGTATCGCATTAAGCAAAGATAAACAGGGTGTCATTGAGTTGGCCGGTAAGGGGCAAATCATTGAAAAAGCATCCGATGTTGTTAAAGACCCCTATGTGTTTGAATTTCTCAATATTCCGCAACAGCAGAAATACTCTGAACAGGAACTTGAAAAACGGCTGGTGGATAATCTGGGGCGCTTTTTGCTGGAACTGGGAAAAGGATTTGCCTTTATCAACAGTCAGTACAGGATAACGCTGGATAATACGCACTACTATGTGGACCTGGTTTTTTATCACCGGATATTAAAATGTTTTGTCCTCATTGATCTTAAGCTTGGTAAGGTCAAGCACCATGATATCGGTCAGATGAATTTGTATTTGAATTATTTTAAGCATGAGGAAAACACAGAAGATGATAACGAACCGATCGGTATCGTGCTTGCCACTGATAAAAATGAAATTCTTGTGAAATATGCTACCGGGTCCATAACGAATCAACTCTTTGTTTCCCGTTATCAGTTGTATCTGCCGGATAAAAAACTGCTGGAAGAAGAATTGCGATATCTGTTAAGCGTGGAAGCTGAAACGTCAGCCGGAGATTAAGATGTCTGAATACATATTTGAACTGATAAAAGAGGAAAATCAATAGTTACTTCTTGACGATATGAACTTATAAACTGAGGAACGTCCCATAGATTCCTGGTTAGATGATTGATTATGTTTGTGAGTAATTAGCTGGATGGTTTATCATAGAAAGGTAGGAGGGAGGGGGGGTATAAAATATACCTGACGAAATATTCCTTCTATTTATATATAGGGCACCGCAGACAATAAATCTGGTCGGATAAAAGATTATGATAATGATAAATTAAGAAAAAAATAAAATAATGGATTCGGCTAACTAATGCCATTTTGCGTAAGGGATGGAAGTGCTCTTATATGGCCTCTGGGGAAGCCTAAAAGGCATTTTTGAAGATAAGTGAGGAAGTAATAATGGCAATTGGGTTGTAGATGACGATGTTGCAGATTACATATAAATATCGCAATCTATCTCAAAATCTTTGTTATATGGTGTCGTTAATTGCGTTCTGTTAATTTTACTGAATTTAGATTTTGTTGAACTGTTTTTGTGTTAGGGTGATTTTTTCCTAACTGCTTGATGCATATTTTCAGAGCCTTTTGATAATACCCTATCGCCCTGTCATATTCACCTTTGCTGTCGTAGGCCATCCCGATGTTGTTGTAATCACGGGCTGTACTTGGATGTTCCGGCCCCAATTTTTTGAGGTCTATTTTCAGAGCTTTTTGATAATACCCTATCGCCCTGTCATATTCACCTTTGCTATCGTAAGCCTCTCCAATGTTGTTGTAAACACGGGCTGTACTTCGATGTTCCGGCCCTAATTTTTTGAGGCATATTTTCAGAGACTTTTGACAATACTCTATTGCCCTGTCATATTCTCCTTTGTGATTATAGGCCAACCCGATGTTGTTGTAGGCACGTCCTGTACCTGGATGTTCTGGCCCCAATTTTTTGAGGCATATTTTCAGAGACTTTTGATAATACTCTATCGCTCTGTCATATTCTCCTTTGCTGTCGTGGGCTTTCCCGATGTTGTTGTAAACACCGGCTGTACTTCGATGTTCTGGCCCCAATTTTTTAAGGTCTATTTTCAGGGCCTTTTGACAATATTCTATCGCCCTGTCATATTCTCCTTTGCTGTGGTAGGCCAATCCGATGTTGTTGTAAACGATGGCTGTATTTGGATGTTCAGGCCCCAATTTTCTGAGACATATTTTCAGAGCCTTTTGATAATATTCTATCGCCCTGTCATATTCTCCTTTGCTGTCATAAGCCAACCCGATGTTGTTGTATTGAGTGGCTGTGCCTGGATGTTCCGGTCCCAATTTTTTGAGACATATTTTCAGAGCCTTTTGTAAATACTCTATCGCTCTGTCATATTCTCCTTTGCTGTTGTAGGCCGCCCCGATGTTGCTGTATAGAGCAGCTACATTTGGATGTTCCGGCCCTAATTTTTTGATAACTATTTTCAGAGCCATTTGATAATACACTATTGCCCTGTCATATTCCCCTTTGCTGTCATAGGCCAACCCGATGTTGTTATAAGCATCTCCATAATCCGGATCTAAATGAATTGCATCTTTTAAATATCCTATCGCTCTGATGACATCCGTATAAAAGCCATTGTCCCATAATGCAAGGGCCTTTTCATTTAGTTCCGTAGCAGTTAATTGACGGGAGGTTTTTCTGAATTCTTCTTTTAATTTATCTTTACCCTCATTGGAAAAAGAACCTTGTAATTTCCTGTCCTTTTCTTCCAGAGATTTTATCTTAGCTAATAAATCTTTTTCACGCTCCTGAGCGTCTTGATACTTCTTTAAAAGCTTTCTGTCTTTAAGCAGTCTATTAACCCTTTCCTCAAGTATATTCGTATCTACATCTACTTTTGCGACAATAACTATTCCAAAGGCATCTGCTGTAGCATAATTCTTTTGCGATACGATTTCCGCTTTTAGGACACCGGCAGTTAAGGCAAAAATTTCATCCTTTTCAAGAACGGAGTTTTTAACTATTGTAAGGCTTTCAAGATAGGTTCCCGCCTGTTCCAAAGCTTCACGTTTAGCTTTGGCAAATGCGGCAATACGGGCATCATCAGGGGATTGGCTCCCCCCAAAAGGTTGTCTTACCGTACTGGTTATTGTTTCAATTTCTGCATAGGATACTGTTGAAAGTAACAATAGACAGAATATAGTGAAAATAGAAAAATATTTGCATTTCATCAGTGTGTATCCTTTCTGATATAAGCCATATAACCAGTTATTATATAGTTTCTGACTATTCCCACAGGCATTTTGAAGTTCAGATAACTTACCAATATCCAAATATATCAATTGGTATCAAAAGATTGTGATGTTTTCTGATATCATAAAAACATAATCCTTAATACCATTCTTTATGGCAAAAAACAAGTGAGAATTAATTACCCCCGCATCAGGCAATAGGGTATCTTTTATTCAAAATAGTAGAAAAGCATAAGCCGTGGATATCAGCATAGCAGGAGCGTGGCGGAATCTGCCCGTTTCTCTTATCTGGGGGAAAGGTACTTTCTTTTAGTTATGGCAATTTATTTAGGTAGTTATGGAGTATATGGCTTTATCTCAAAAGAGGCTGTACCACTATGTACCCTAACAGTTAATCTTCGTATTTCTCCAGCATAAAGGGAGTATTCAGCAAGTACTTTATTTCCTTCCATTGGATATCCATCTTTATCAAAACAATTAATCATTATTGTTCTTTGAGACACAGAATCAAGATTTTTTTTAGCTTGATACAATATTGATATTTGATAACCAAACATGGATACTTCATTATCAAACATGGATACTTCATTATCAATTCTTTTATAATTTAATATCCTAATATATTTTCCTTCAGCAACTACAGTTGATTCCCTCTTTTCAGGGTGCTTAATCTTCTCAACTTTCCTTGATATAATACTTTTAACAGCATCAGGGTTCACATAACCAACCAAAGAAGTACAGACAATTCTCCCTTGAACATCCTGATTGATAACCTTAACATTATCAACATAGCCAGATGCTATAGTTTCAATAAGGTCTTTCTTCAGTTTGAAGTCTTTAACGATACTTGTTGAAGATATGAATGTTTTATAGGTTTCAATAGCCTTTCTTAAAGCCATAGCATAGGAAATCTCCTTTGCAATCATCAAAGATTCACTATCACCGTATTGGTAACAATATTTTCCGCTGATTTCTACTTGCTTTGCAAAGGCTGAAGTAACAACCATTAAGGCCAGTAACAATACTAAAAATGAGATTCTTAAAGGTTTCATGGATGCTCCCCCGACATTTATGTTAGATTCTTAAGGTCACTCAATATCTCCAACAAGACCACCAAGATTAAATCACAGTCGGGTTTTATTCCCCGCTCCTTGTGGCGTTCAATGCTTTTAAAGATACCCCGCTGCTTGCGGCGGGGTAGTTCATTAAATCATAAAAATACAATTTATTATACCATTCTTTATGGCAAAAAACAAGTGAGAATTAATTACCCCCGCATCAGGCAATAGGGTATCAAAGCAGGATTTCTTTGATTTAAAATAGAGAGAAGCATAAGTCGTGGGATATTACCAAAAAAATGAGCGTGGTTGTCCGTTTGATTACATGAATCCAAATTATCAGATGTGCGAAATTGTAGAAAGCAGGATTTTTTGTCGGGGCAAGAATTTGTTATGTGCTATTGACCATGGTGTGACCACAAGCATGTCTGATAATTAAGTTTGGATTATGTAAGAAAAACGGACAATCACGCGGGGCATACCTCGGTCTAAAAAAGCCAAAAAGAGGTCGGTAGGAGAAATTGAATAAATGACTATATTCCTATCATTTTATCATTGACCGTGTCCCTAACTACTTAATCGAGATTTTCCTTTTCGCATTTGACAGTTGGTAAGGGAAGAATGATGGATAAGTTGATGATTATACTATGCTATTATGCTATGCTACCAAGAAATATACCCTTTAAGTAATAGCGGGATAATACTTACTTGGTTTGAGCACGGCAGAGGGAAGGGATGTGTTGGGGAAGAATTTCCGTACATACGAAAACCTTGAAAGGATAACGTTGCTTTTCAGCGGAGCGGCTTTTCGCGTCCGCTGCAAAAGCCTTGTTAGCAAACATTTTATTTATATATTTGTTATTTTAAGCATGGAATATAAAATTAGAGATACAACAAATGACCATTTTTGTATGTTGTATGCAGTAATAGCGCTTTTATTTGATTTAGATATATTTTCATTTACTTTGTCTATCTGACTTTTAAATTTTTCACGTTGTTGCTGAATTTCTTGAGCAGTCCATTTTTCGCCAGTGGATTTTGTGATTACTGTATCATTTTTACTCGCGTGTCCAATTCCTGCTAATTCATCACTCAGCCAAGTTTCTTCAGCTTCATCCATCAAAGAGATATTTATTCTTTCTTGTCTATACATTCCTGCTAAAAAACTAACCAATAGAAGAACCCATACGAAAGCTATAATGTAGGTGAAGTTTACAAAATCACTCGGTTTATAACTCTGGATACTTAATGAAAGTAACGTTAATATTACCGCAAGAAAATAATAATCATATTTCTTTTGAGATTCTCTCTGGTTTTTTACTAACTCTAAATATGCATTTCCCATAATGAACCTTGAATCATTTATATTGTTTTATTTGCTAACGACCTGCATCACCAGCGCCGCCGCGCTTCTCGCCGTCTGGTGAATGCATTCGTTATAAGTTTATTTGCTCATTCTATTTTTAAGAATACCGGCACAGTGCCATCCTTATTAATATCCCAATATTTTTTGTTCTCTGGAATCAAATTTCCTTCATCTGATATAGAAAATTTAAATATTTCAGACTCAATTTGATTGAGGAGAAGAATTTTTTCGTAAGCCATTTTTTCTAGTTCAAAACGATCAGTTTCAATATTGCGATTTAAGTGATGATAATCATCTCTTTTTTTCCATATCTTCAGGAAATTATTTTTTATGCCTACAGAGATAAACTTTCTAACGCTTAACTTCTTAATGTTTTTTTTAAATGACTTGTCAGGTTCCCATGAATTTTTCTGGCAAAGAAATCGTGCAATAGCCTCGGCGACTGATTGAGTCAGTGCTATACAACCATAAAAGTGGCCATCCTGGAAAAGGGAAATGCATTCAGCGGAAACTGGAGCAAATGGAGTATATGGTACTATCATATGTGGTTTTACTTTAAGAAACCGCTGTGCTCTAACTTGTAATGTTTGAGTATCCTTTTGTTGGAGGGCGTCTTCTGCGAATATTTGACCCATGTCTTTTGGAGAGATCATATTTTCACTTATAACGCCTTAATCAGCCGCCCGGCTTTTTGGGTCGGCTGGATTTAGATGTTAGCGCCTTGCTATGAATCTAATGACGATTGACTGTCTATATACTTCGCCTTCTTTATTGACTCTGTCGTAAATACGGTGAGGCCAAATAACGAAGCAGAATCCATCCAAATAGAGTTTAAAATTTGGTCAAGACTATTTCTTATAGGGTTCTGTATTTGCAGAATCTTTTCCACGTAACACATTGAGAAATCTTCAACCGAGGCCATGTTTTCTATGGCCTTCTCAAAATTAGTAGCAAAGGCAAGAATTTTTGACCCAAAGTTCATATGAGAAAGTACGTTATGGCTTATTGTCTCTTGAGAGTATTTTCTATATTTTTCATCCTGCACTATTATGCAAAATAAATGTCGCAAATAGAAAGCTTGAGTTAATTGGTAACAACCTTGAGCATCAACCATATCTGAACGCTCAAATGCTCGTACAAACGGGACATTCCAATTCTCACTTTCAAGAAATAACTCTGAAAAATATGTATGAGGGCATACCGCTAACCAGGTTTGTGCCAAATCTCTAACAGATGCATCAAACTGCAAAGTTTCTTTCACGGCCCCAAGAAAAGCATCGTTTAGATTATTCTTAAATTTAAGGGTGCGAGGGAACAGGAGTTTACCAATAAACCTCTTCAGTGCATTCATAATTTCCCTCATGGTAGCATAAGATTACAGAGCGCGACATTCTCACCTGACGGTATAGAGTTTAGCGGAACACCGGTCAGGTGCAGAAAAATGGTAGCAGTTCTTTGTGCACCTTACTTGACCCCAATTCGTGACCGACCTTTTAAAGTAATGGAGTACACACCACGTTTATTACGGTATAGTTCTCCTTTATCCAACAAATCGTCAACATGTGCTCTCGTTTGATGATGATAGGCAGGAACTTTGTACTTGATTTCATAATGTTTGTCAGTAAAATCAACATGGCTGGGAAGTTCAACGTATACGTGCTTCAAAGACGCCGTTCCGTCATTGGCCGCAATTATCTTCAATATGGCTACCTCCCATTTGTTCATTTCGACCATCCTCCCCTTAAGTCATGCTCTTCATGCCGCTAACAAGTTATTATATAGTTTCTGACTATTCCCACAGATTTCATCATTGTTGACCAAAAATTAGCCCAAAAACAGTTTTTCTAACTGTATATCACAACAATTTGGATATTAAACAGAAAACCAGATAACCCCATTGAAGGCTATCTCGCCAGAAGTTTTGAAGTTCAGATATCTTCATGACATCTTAAATTTCAGGTGGACATGTTTCTTTTAAATATAAAATCATAAAAGCACCGTCCTTACCGTCCACCGTCCTAATACCGTTTTGCCAACAAAAAAACAAGTAAGTTTTAATTCCACAGCAGGCTTTTCTGTGTCTTTTGATTAGGTTAAGTCAATATGATTTATTATTTGAGGGAGTCCAGGGGACGTTATGAGAATATGCGTTTCATGTCCTGTTGATGTATGCTATGTGATTATTTATACTAAGAAAAGCAGAGTAAACCAAAATATCGAAATGTTGCTGATGCATCCGTTCTTCTGCCAGCTATTCCGCCTACTTTTTTCAGCCGCCCAGAATCTGGATTCGGACTGTCCCTGAATCCTTTAGCATCGTTTGTATTTCTGTTGGTAAATAGACCTGCCCGCTCGTGCCCTGTATGCCTCGCTCTGCCGACAGTCATTGTTACGTATCATGCAAATGCGGAGAGCTGGCTGGCGGGACTTGCTGTGGCAGGCGGGTTTGCTGATTTCCGGTAATGGCCAACCGACCGATGTAGGATTCTCCTGTTTTTAGATTCATTATCCGGACGGTTACTTTCTGCTTGTTTTCTGTGCTAATACCCTCTTCGGTAGCAAGCTCCCTCTTCTCCTTTGGGATAATAATCTGCTCTTCATAGCCATCCTCAGCCACTTCCCACCTGCCCGCTATGCCTTCCCCCAAACCAAAAAAGACTCAACGGTGTGGCTTATTAAATCCCCAGTTAATTAACCGGTCTGATATGAGCTATGGCAGGCGGGTTCGATTAATCGCATAATATATCTCCTTTAATCTTGATTTGTTTAAAGACCTATTTTTTCTTTGAAATGATGACGTACCTGCTGGTTACACCGATTATTTTTTTCTTTTGCATGGCGGATACTACATTTGCCTTAAAACGCTCTGAGGAGAGTGGCGCCTGAAA
>JAPVVG010000116.1 GCA_028571455.1 Desulfobacteraceae bacterium
GCTAATTGTCATACAATTTCTTTTGTATTCTGATGACAACTCAAGTATAAAAATTAAATTCAAAGAAAATATATTTTTGATATTTAAAGGGAAGTATATCCAAAACTGGCAACATAACTAAACTCGCAACATAATGACACCGAGCCCCCTACAAAGGCATGAGAAACTTATAATCTGAAGAACGTCCCATAGGCTCACGTCCCATAGGCTCACGCATGCCGCCTTGAATCTTGACTAATTAACAACAAGGGTCAAACGTAGACTTGACCCCATTTCCTTAACAACAAGGGTCAAACGTAGACTTGACCCCATTTCCTTCTTCATAAAAAGGCAATCCGACCCTATCAATATGATTTTTTAGTTCGGGATGTTTTATGGTGTGATAGTTTACCAAATCAACGGTATAGGGCAGGCTGCTGTCTTCAAAATCGCTTTCCATTTCGCGGATAAACGTATCTTTCACGCCTTCGTTCATTATTGCCAGATCAACATCACTGCCCGGTTTGTAAGTTCCTTTAGCCCGACTCCCAAATATAAAAACTTTTTGCACATCCGGATGTTTTTTAAAAATATCCTGTAATGTTTTAATATCCCTATCTGTAAGTCCAAAAGCATTTTTTTCTTTTTTATTCATGGAATAATTGGGCCTAACTATTTGCTTTTTCATTTACAAAAAAGAGGTGCAGTTTTTCTAATGCAACAAAGGTTTCTTCTCTTAATTTCTGCTCCAAACGTTCAAATTTTTCACCGCTATAATCATGTGAAAGCTCGTTTCTTATATCTAACCCATCAATCAGCTCTTGCGCATAAGTAATATAATTACTTTGTTGGGCCATCCGCAATGTGTCTTTGGGTGAAGGTTTAAAAGCAAATCCTTGTTCTTCCAAAAAATCTTTCATTACCTTCCACGAAAGATCAAGTGTAAACTCAAAACGCTGAATCAATCCATTTCTTTCAAGTTCGGTTAATTCTTTCATTTCCATTGCTTCTTTCAAGCGCATATATGCTTTCTCAAAATTCTGAAATCGCTGTTTCCAGCGTATATCCTTCTTACTCATTTTCTCACCTCTATTTTTCCAAAATTCAAGCTTACCTCCTCCTAAAACTGCTCTTCAAGCTCCGTTCCAGCTTCGGAGATCATAAGGAATGGATTGCACCGAACCCCATGCAATAATATAATTTATAATAGAAACCCAACAAAAAAGCTATTTCCTTCCAATTGCCCCTCCCCTTTACCCGATTAGCACCCCAATATTGTAACGGGAATAATGGGTCCATTAAAAACCTACATTTGACCCATGAGCAATCTATTTTCTCTTATTTCAATATTTTTTCTGATTTTTTATCTTTATTCTTAAACTTCTATAATCTTGACTAATCAACAAGGGTCAAACGTAGACTTGACCCCATTTCCTTCAGTCCAACCATGCTTTTCAGCTACCTGTGGAACAGTAAATCCTTTCGATAAATCGGCATTTATCAGATTTGCCAATCCTGGCATTTCTGATAAATGATTGTGAATTGACGCTTGAACTATACCTAATCTCGCTGCAATCCTCTCCTGAGGAATACCAAGCTGGTGCATACGAAAGATTTTAATATCGATTTCCATATTGGTTGCCGCTCTTAAATCGGCTATATACGCGTCGACTGCCTGCCTTGAACGACCGATTGCCTGCCCGATCTCAAAAGATGTCAAACGGGGATTGTTTTCATATGACCGACGAGCCGTCGTTCTGGCATCATCTTCAGTTAACTGGAGAGGGCCTATCGCTTTTTTAGCCGCATAGAGGAGGGGATCCAAACCATCCAGCGTTATAATATGAACAGGTATTTCGGTTGCGCCGATCTCCTTGTATGCATGCCAGCGATGGGCGCCATCAAGAATGCGGTATTTATCATCATGTTGCGGATGAACCTGTACCTCGATGGGATCGATCTCAAAACCATCGCGCATGTTTTCGGTAAACATGGAGACACGCTTTAAAGAAACCCCTTCCCGTGGGTATATGTCCTTATCCAGGATTATTTGTGTAATGGGAACTGTGCAAGCTGTTTTTGCCATGGTGCCACTTTCTGCAATTCGCCAGAGAAACCAAGGGGGGTTCCTTGAAATATTGATTACTTAAACGTCCCAGTACCCGCTCAAGATTTAATCGACATATCAATTTATCAAGGAACGTCCAGAAACTCCTCCCCAAAGGCATGAGAAACTTATAATCTGAAGAACGTCCCATAGGCCTCTTTATAAAATATGCTGATAACTAATGTACCGGAAGCCTTCCCATGCTTAAAAGATAGTTGCTTACTTATTTATGATGTCCCGCAAGTCTCTCTTTCCTTATACATCAAACCGATCTCTTGACAATACCCTTTCCGCTTCACGCTCGTATGACTCCGCCAAATCTCGTAGCGTTCTGGCCAAACGGTGGTATCCAGCACTTTCAACAGCCTCAGCCCGCGCCTTATACTTTTCAGAAAGCTCTCTTTCTGGCTTGCCTGTGGGGTCAACCCGGTGTACACCTCGCTTATTGTAGAGCTTGGTCCGAAATCCCTCTCGCATTTCTCCAGCGTCTTTCGCATTGAGAGCAGTTGCTGCAGCACGATGAATCCAAAGTCCGTCAGGATCCTCCGGCGCATGTATAAACGATTGGCCTACAATTGACATTGCGATCTCCAAATGCCCTGTATCCGCACATTCTTTCTTAGCGGCCTTTATCCAAGCAGTAAGGGCGTCACCGTCGTATGTCCCATTTTCTCGGTATCCTGGCGGAGTTCTCCACTTGCTCAGCAAGCGATAGGCATTGGTTGCTATGTTTTTCTTTTCCTCCGTCACCTCTTCATCCAGACGTTCTTCCTTATTAGATCTAAAAGCAATCCGAATCAACTCGGAGAAAAACCCAGGCTCGTTCGCCAACTTCCGCTCAAGCAATTTCGGTGAGGTGCCTTGATGCCTATCCAAAATTGGCAAGTATGCCCATTCGACTTTAAAAAGATCATCGGGATGCGTACTTGGACTTGCTTGTAGTGCTTTAATTATCTCTGCGGTTTCATATGCATCCATAGCATGAGCGCCCTCTGACGAGCCTATCGCCGCCAGTAGCGCCCGAGTAGTTCTTTTGCTGTCGATAGGATGCTTGTCGAGCTGCATTTTGTGCAGACATCGGAGTGCCGCGTGTGGTCTATCATGTTCGATTAAATGGTCTACGGCAACTTCAAGACCATTGTCTGCCTCATAGGGATTCGCATTGGCCTTGCTCCAGTATGGAGATTCATTTTGTTTAAGAAGCTGAGCAGATCGTTCCCACGTGTCACGTGTAAAAGGCAAATAGGATAGCAACTGGCCTATTTGTGTCGACAGCCATTGGGAGGTCTCGGTATTGTCAACCCATGACCATCCTTGACTCCGAAATCTACCCAATACAAACCCTCCCGCGAACTGAGCGATCGATTTTTGATCTGACTCAAGTAAATCGGGCAGAACTGTTCGATCCGCATCATCGCTTCCAACGAACCCAAAGGCTATACCCACCCGCCACGGAGAATGGACGGCCTTAGAAAATTCAAGAACTGCCTGAACGCCCCCGATAGCTGCAATTTCGTCGACTGCTTTTTGTCTTCGCTCCTCCAGTTCATTGCGCTGTTCCTCCCAGTTCCCTTTTTCTTCGTACAGATCGAAATCTCGATCGCTAAAGAGCCTTTGGTGTCGGAATTCAGAAGTATCGGGTAAGAGACGGTCTGCGATCTCGGCAAGCCTGTCAACTTGCTCTGGCTTCATCGCCCACTCAGCATCAACAAACCTTCTGTGTTTCGTGATGAGATCGACAAGCTCAGTCCAAAGTCTAAACTTGTCGGATTCGGGCAAGTTCGCTATTTTGTCGGAGCCTATATGTGCAAGCAGATGGTCGTATGCCGGGGGCGGAAAATCATCCAAGCGTTCAATAAGCTCAGCAAGTTTTGAGGTATCATTCTTGACAGCACTTATAACTAATTCCGCGTAGAGGGTGATTTGTTCCCAATATTCGAGTTGTGTTACTCCTTTGGACCAGTCATCAGCAATTAGCTCCCTCCATGCTGGTTTGCGAGTACCGGAAGAAATCTGATGAGAACTTGGAAGAAGAGTCAGCAATAGTTTCCATGCTACCTCGGGGAGTTCCTCAATCAACGTCGATACTGCTGTTTTTCGCTTTTCAACCGGCGCGCATGTTTGCGGCAGCCAAGGCAGAAGAATGGTAGTAAGTGAGTTGGCCGGGCGATTCGCCCAGTTTCCTCCCGGATCCCTCGTTGCCAGTTCGCCCAAAATGACAACAACGCGGGTGAGGTATGCAGCATCCCACGCCAAAGTTTCCAGTGCCCAAAGGAGACCTGTGGTGTAATTCGCGCCCATGATTCCAGAGCCCTCTTGAGCGAACACTTTGTCAAAAGGGCATGGGGCGCTGTTTAGTGCCAACTCAACAGCGTCGAGAAACTCATCAGGCGCTGCTTCTGCCAACAATGGCAATAGGTTATTTAGGCTAGCCCATAGTAGCCAGCTCCTACCTGAAAGAATCTCGCGAACTGCAAACGCAGCGGTTCTCTCCGCCTTTCCAAACGAACAAGATGTTAGCGCCTTTGGATGACTCCCGAGGAGCGAAAGAGTCTCCGCTAATCCGTTTCGTAGCTGGTGCGAATGTAACAAAACTTTTCCATGTAAAGATGCCGCATATCGCTCATCTGAAGACAAATCAAACTTAGGATCCTGCTCTTGAAGGACTGTGACCGCGGTCTGACGAAGCCGCTCCAACTGGTCGTCGAATATCATTGGCCCTAAGGCATACCATCCCTCATAGCGTGCAATGAATTTCCAAACACCATCCCGTTGAATAAGGGGAGTGCCCGGACGAAGCGTCACCTTACGCATTGTCTCGATCCACTCCCCATATTCTTTTTTTGAGATGGCCTCAACGATAGCTCGATCTACTTCGGATTTTTCGCTCCAACCTCCCAAAAGCTCTGCAATAGCGAGTTCAGCCGCAGGTGTGTCTTCAGCCCATTCTGGCAAGAGCGATAGGTTTTGCAGACACCTGAGCAAGGAACCCAACTTCCCACCGCTTTTCTGAGCGAGTATGCGTGCCCGCTCCTCGGTATAACCACCCTTCTTCAAAGCCTCTTTTAATTGATAACCCTTTGGATTCGGAATTGACGCACAATTCGGATGAGGGATGCCTCCCGGCATCCCTCCGTAGATGACTGCATGACCCGCTCTACGAGCTTTCTCAAGCAGCTTCGTTCCAGCTGGTCCAGATAGAGGGAGATCAGAGTCGGCAATCAAGATATGCGGCTCGCTCATGGCTGTAATAGCATTCCATGCTTCAACATTGGAAATCACAACACAGCGACCGACGGCATCAAGCCTGGTCTCCTGATCCATACCCGCAACATATGCAGACACAAAGTCGACAACCTGATCCGGGAAATGCGTGTCTATCTTAAGTTGGAGCGCGGTCCCGGCGAACACCTTTTTTAGCTTAGCGCACGCCGCATCTCGGTTTGATAGAAATATCTGAGGGGTGAGAGGCGGTGGATCACCTATAGTTCGCAGGAGACCCCAGCGCTGCTCTGGTGTCTCGATATATTGTGCTGGAAAGCCCATCTCCACCGCAAACCATAGCTCGACAGAGGGAAAGCTATACAACCAGTCAATGAGTTTCGTTCCATCAATTACGCGCACACTCTTCCAATCATTTTTCTTGCAGCGGGCGTCTATCCACTTCTGCTGGGAAGGCTGCTTCCAACCTCGTCGTCCAGATAACGGGGTGACAAAAACAAATGTTGACTGTTGCCTTATTTTCGGAGGCTTTGCTGTAGCAGCATTCGTCGTGAGATCATTGTAATCTAATGTCGCTTTGCCAGACGGGTCGATTCCAGTGCCAATCTCCCAGAACGACATCCCATCCGGCACAAAAGGCTCAAAGCTGAAGTCCGTATCCAAAATCCCATCTGGACCTTGCTGACCGATACTATCGCGAAGTGGAAAGCGCCTTTCCTCTGGATTCGGCGAAGAAGCAGCGACAAGCCGCCAGACGAGATTAACAATCAAGCCCTGAGCAATCTCTGCATGACCACGTACCCATTCATCAAGTTGATTCTCTGTCAAAAGCATAAATCACCTAAAAACAAGCATTTTTGAAAAGCCTATGAGGCATGAGTGATATATCCAAAAATTGACTTCAACCACAAGTGCCTAATCAGCCGTGCGTCCTTTTGCGTCGGCTGAATTAGCCTTGTGTACGCCCGGCATGGGCGTGAACTTATCTGCCTGTGCGTGTTCGCACGCAGACAGGTGGGGTGGAAGTCCCCTATACGTGAATCCTGTTGATATTTTGATATATTAGCAAAAGTATTAGCCGAAGGCAAGCATCTTCGATGGAAGCTTCGACGGCTCAAGAGGGCGGAATCGTGAGGTTCTGTCTGAAGGGCTGCAGCAAAGCGGAAGGCGAGCCGCAGGCGAGAGCGACTGAAAAGGAGCGGCAACCCGGAGTGCAAAGCTATGAGCCGACCTGTCTGCGTGCAACGCACAGGCGTATGACAAATCAGTGGTTAAAGAAACAGAAATTAATTGCCATTAAGAAACTTTGGGTGAATATTCACAATTATAGGCGAAACCCGGTAGGCTTTGTGAAACGCCCGGTGCGCTTGTCCACCTCTGGAGGGGACCCGCATGCCGTGGTGTTGTGGTGGCTGAGGGGGAAAACCCTCAGCCACTCGATTAGAAAGCTTTTACTTAAATGTATTATTGGAGTTTGTTCAATGCGTTATTGATAAGTTCTTTTATTGTTGATGATTCTAATTCTTTTTGCCAAGTTTTCTGATAAGAATGTTGCAATCTTTTTAATGGAAAGCAATAAAGTTGTTTTTTATCACCTATATGTACCCACTCTGAGCCATAGAGTATGGAAAATAAACCTTCTGGTAAGGAAAAGATATTTTTAGTTGCATCTTCTGACAATTTGGCCACAGCTGTCTTTACATGAGCTTCTTCCATATCTCCATCGTCATTCCAAATAGCAATGATTGAATTCTCTTGCCCAATTTGAGAAAATTTATTTAGTATCTTTCTGAAAGCTTTCTCAACATCTCTATAAATATCACCATAATCTGACAGTATTTCTTGACCATCAGATAAATTAAATTCAGGTGGTCCTGAATATACTTTTCTAAAACGCATTATTTCTACAAATGCATGATTATCATCTCTCGAAACTTTTAAATCAGGGCCCTGTTTACCTAATGGTTCTATTTCTACATTAAATGAAAGACCTACGAAAGCCAAGGAATACCAAATTTCAATTATATAGTCTTTGATTTCCTCTTTATCTGCGGTAGATGAAATTCTCTTAAATATTCGTTGTGCCCCAGGAAGTTGATTTATAACAAGAAATTGTTTTTGCAGATATTGAGAGTCAAAGTTTGGTAAATACTGAATTATTTTATTAATAGCTTTATCCATTTTATTACTTCTAACCTAACTGCGTTTTTAAGTTTCCGATTCTACTATTTTTATTTCTTCATCTGTTAACTTATACAGTTTATAAACCAATTGATCTATTTGTTTGTCAGTGGTTTCAATCTGGCGTTGGAGGACAGCTTTGGTCTGGGGTATTTTGGCTTCGGCCAGTTGTTTGTTCAAATCAAGTATCCGTTCGACCAATTCGGCCATATGGTCATGGCGGGCTTTGTCGGGAACAGGTATTGGGAACTGTAAAATGTCGCGAATCATAATTTGTGGAAAGGTATCATCCTGTCTGATTTGAAATCTTTTGCCAAAATACCAACTCACTATCATTGAGTTAAGGATACCAAGTATGTAGGGATACGAATAGCGAGTATCATGGATTTTCAGCACAAACAGCAGGGTGTTACAATACGATGTTTCTGGAATATAAGTTGCAAGGAGCGTTTGACCAACGATTTTACGTATCAGGATTTTTTCGCCTTCAAAATTCTTTGGGTTTCTTGGTGCTGCTATCCACGGACCGTAATAAATCCAATTGTCATTTTTCCAAAACAGTTGATACCGGCTAATATGTTTCCCATCATAGAAAGGCTTCCACTCATCACTTACTTGAATCTTTGAAGTAAACGGTTTTTCATCCCGGATTTTCACGGTTTGTGGTGGCTTTCCTTTGCCAACTTCATACACTTTGATTCCAGAAAACATTTCTGCGATACTGTTTAATTGTATTTTGCCTTCTTCAATTTTCTTGACGATAGAACTTTCAACTTTGTCGCTTTGGACATTAAAAGCTTGCTGTTCATGCCAAAGACTTGTATCAATTGGGAATTCCCTGTACGGCTGTGCAACGGCTGTAATGGTTGCTTTCTTCCTGAATACCCTGACATTTACTGATGTTTCGTGATATTCAGACACTGAATCCGCTTTTTCGGCAAAAAGAAGTGTTGTGTCAACAGTTGCGCCGCTAAAGACATTTGACGGCAAGAGCACAATTTCTCGAAGCTTTGAGTTTTGGAGAACGTACATTCGAAGCAATTGCGTAAAACCCAGATTAAGGTAGGTGTCGGGAATGATGAAGCCGAAAAGCCCTCCTGTCTTGAGTAATTGAAGACCTCTTTCTACAAATAGTACATAGCTCTCACCACGCCAAATAAATGTACTGTATTGTTCTTTCAAATGGTTACTCATTATGACGGTGAATTCAGCCCCATACGGCGGATTCCCAATCACCGCATCAAAACCGCCATTTTTCATAATATCAGAGAATTCCGTTTCCCAATCAAAAGTATTCACCCGATACATTTCCTCTTCATCAAGCAAACTCATCTGCTGATTCTCGTGAAAATCAGGCCCGATAAGAGAATTCCCACATTTGATATTATTCGATAAATCCGGCAAGACCCGCTCTTGAAACAATGCTATTTGCCTGCCGATGCTTTGTTCGTCTTCCCCTTCCAGCACCTTGAGGAGCAAAGAAAGCTTGGTTACTTCCACGGCCTGGTGGTCAATATCCACTCCGTAAATGTTATTCAGAAGAATCCGTTTCCGTTCGTCGGTTGTGAGCCGCCATTCGCCTTTGTGGGATTGATACAACCGCTGAGTTTTGCCTTTGGCCCATTTTTCCGGCCCATCGTTTACGTATTGATCCCGATGCCAGTCCAATAGAAATTGATATGCGCCGATCAGAAACGAGCCCGATCCGCAGGCTGGATCAAGTATTCTCAGGTTGCTCACGCCCCCTCTTGGCCCCGGTTTTTTGCCTTCCAGCAGCTTTCCAACGGTGTTTTTTACGATATAGTCCACGATGTAGGTCGGGGTATAATAAACACCACCGGCTTTCCGGACTTCCGGTTTTTCCTCTATTTTTGCCTGATGTTTCGGTGTCAGACGAATAATTTTACCAAGAAATTGTTCATATACCTGACCCAATATATCGGCAGGTAAAACGGAAAATTCATAAGGGCTGTCAGGATAGTATAAATTTTTAAAGATGTCTTTTAAAGTCTTGTCATCAATAGTCAGGCTTGGTGTAAGATTGTCGAAATTATCACGATCTTTTTCTTTTTTAAAATGGAACAAGCCTGAATTATATTTATCATCCGCCTTGCGAAAAAGTTGAAACAATCGTCTGTAAACATTGTTTCCATTTTTCAAGGCCATTAATCTGCCGTAATTTTCAATACCTCGATCTTCGCAGATACGGAGAAACACAATTCTGTCAATTGTCTGCTGAACAGCAAAATTAAGTTCTCTCTGAATAAGATCAGGATTTCGCAAAGCAATATTACGAGATAGAAGTTCACGCCAACGCTCAATTTCCTGTAAGAAAGCTGTGTCAACCTCGGTAGTGCCTTTTTTAGTTTTTTTGAGTTTTACATATTTATCAAAGGAACCCTTTAAAATGGCTTTAGGAGAAAAAATATTTACGAGTTCATCCCAACGCTCTATATAATCCGTGTATTTCATATAGAGAATACGTGAATGCGATACCTTATCTGTTTTAGCGGGTTTTACACGGCAGTCATAAACTGCAAATTCTTCAAAGTCCGTTAGAATACTCAGGGGCAGCTTGGCGCTCCATCCATAACGGCGTAGCTGATATGCAGGGTGTATATCCTCTTTAATATTTACAGCGGGTTTCTTTGCTTCGAGAAAGAATTTACGAGTACCGCCGATGCGAAAACAATAATCCGGCGCTTTTGTAATACCGCCGATTTTTATAGCATCTTCATGAATTACTTCTTTGTACGCTTCTGCATGGCCTTGTTTATTCGTAATATCCCAACCTAATTCTTCAAAAAAGGGATTTATGAATTCAAGACGCACCTGAGTTTCATTATATGAACCTTTCTTATACATTTCTAAATTATAATCGAAAGTCTCAATCAATCTTTTGATTTTGTCAGGTATGTTCATATTCAAAGGCTCTTCGTTTTATACAAACGACTCGAATTTATCCCGGTACAAGAATGCAGTTGTTCGAATGCTATCAGGCTGAGGCTTGCTGCAATCTCTCTGCAAGCCAGATCTTGATGATTGACTGTCGGGGAACCTTATCAAAGTCTTTAGCCTTCATATATCTCAATCTCCTCATCTCTCGCCCGGCGCACAGAGATAATCCTTATGTTATCACCATGATATGTAATAACTCCTGACCAGTGCTTTACTGCTATCTTTCCAATAAATAGAAATCTCTGTTCATCCTTTGTTTTTGCAGGGATTTCCAATAAGTCGGGATCCTCCCAAAGCGCCTGGGCTTCAATAAAATCAATCCCATGCTTTAAAAACTTATGATGTTGACCCGGACTTAATAAAGGCGGTAGCCCCGGATGGGCCATGCACTATTTTTTGGGGAAATACTTTACCCCGGCGATATTCTTAAAATCTGAATCCTGAGTCCAGAGTATGGCTTCAAATACCTTTGCTGTTGCAAGAATAATACTGTCTGCCATTGGCAGAGCATGTTCCAAACTTAGCTTTGAGGCAGCAATCGCCAACTGGGCTGTCAGATCCACAACCGTTCCTTTTTGCATAGCAGCGGCCGCCTGAAGGGCTTCATTCTCACTTGATTCCCGCAGAACGACCTTGAAGACCTCATAGATCGTTACCACAGGAACAACAAGCGAAGGTGTATCTTTCAAAGGGGTTAGGAAGTGCTTTGCATTCAGCTCGTCTGCAAAGTACGCAAGCCAACCGGAAGAATCGACGATATTCATATTCTATCTTCCTCACGTTCGAATTCCGTATTTATGCCTTTGAGAAATCCGCGAAGCTCTGTAATATCTCGTTCAGGGATATACTCGATCCGACCGTCATATTCTACAACCTGCATTTTTTGACCAGGGCGAAGACCTAAAGATTGTCTTACTTTTTTAGGGATAACGACTTGAAATTTTGGTGACACAGTGACTATTTGCATAACAACACCTCCATCGATACTAATAAATATTGCAATATCATGATCGATTGGATCTTGTCAAGCAAGACAGGGGCGTTTAGTGGGCAATAGCATCTACCCTGTTTTGTCAATTAGTTGGTCGTGTGATGAGAAACCTCTCGTAGGGGCGGCTTTACGCCGCCTGCCGAGTCGATTCGGGCGGGGTAAACCCGCCCCTACGGCTGTAATTCCGAATATTGCCAGAGGTTATTGAGAAGTTACAGAGGTGTTAGATAATACCCGGAATTTGCACCATAATCCGGTCGTCTTCCAACTTGACAGGGTAGGTGCGAATTGGTTTTGGCGATTTGAGCATTTTCCCCAGTGTTGTAAAGAGCCCTTTTCCCTTTAGCCATTGGACTACGTTTCCATCAGTAACATCAAATTGAGAGCCGTGTCTCGGGCAGGTCACCACGGCGCCATCAAGCTGGCCCTGTGATAGCTTCCCTCCCATGTGTGGGCAGCGATTGTCCGAAGCGTAGTAATTGTCGCCAACCCTGACCAGAAGTATTTCTTGTTCTTTGATTAGGACTTCTTTCATGGCTCCTTTGACAAGCTCACCAGTCTTGCCGACTTCGATCCAACTACTCATTTTCCACCTCCCATGTTTGAGACCCATGCTGTTTGCGGTCTGGTTGCTCCAATGCTCATTACCAAAACGTGATAAATGATCAAGATTAATTCAGAGCCATGCCAATAACCAGGCCAACGGCAATTCCAAGGCCGACAAATATTGAACCGACTACGATTCCCACTGCAACATTTTTCTCTGCTAACTGTTTTGATGTATTAAATGGGGTCATCCTGTCAAAGATTTTATAACCTATCATCATAAAAACCAGAGTCAATAAAACTCCGGCTATTGCATAACCAAGGTTCAGTAATGTAATTGAGATTTCCATTACCTTAACACCCCCTTTATTTTACCGATTTTATTAACGTAACCGATGGTTTCTTTACTGTTTTTGCCTGTAACATCAGGCAAAGTTGATTGTATAGATTTCCACATGTTGGGATTAAGTCCCTTATTCTTTGCTATTTTTTGGGCTTTAATAATATTTCCCTTGCCGGCATTGTAAGACCCAAACATGAAATTTATCCGATCCATATATGGGCGCTTTGCCTTCCATAAATTCCATATCATTCTGTTGTAATAAATACCC
>JAPVVG010000117.1 GCA_028571455.1 Desulfobacteraceae bacterium
AGAATCATGTTTAACAACCGGAATCCGGCCGGCTAAAATTGAAACAATATCGCGGGATTTGATCGGAATTGAAATGAATTTTTTCAGGGTGGAATTTTTGGAAGGTTTTTTATAAAAACGCTGGTCAGTATGTGACACAAAATACAGCCACATGCCGTCGCATGCAAAGCTGACAACCGGTTGTCCGGAAAGGCTGCGCATCGCAATCCTGATTTTATCAGGCTCTGATCCGACCCATGCAACATCGGAAATAAGCCCTTTTTTACCCTTTCCCCAAAATGTAACCTTTCCTGTGCCCTTGAATGTTTTTAACTCATTATTTTTATTTTTCAAAGATAAAAGCACATTTGCGGCTTCATATAACTCTTCGGAAACCAAAGATTTCTTTGAAGCCATCCCTGAAATGCTACCGCAGGCAGAAAGAAAAAAAACAGCAGCAAAAAGAATAATCGCATATTTCATTGCCAAATTCATTTCCTCACCACGCCAGGGCGTGGCAAAGACGCAAAGATTTTAAAACTAACCCATTGGCGACCCTTATTAATATGCCATTTCCCATTTTCTATACCTTTGCAATCTCATTCTCAGTCATAATTTTCTTTTATATTATTTTTTATCTTAGTGTCGTGTCATGTATCAAGTGTTTGATGTGAAAGAAAGTAGAACACCACCAATGTCATTCCCGCGAACGCGGGAATCCAGTATTTCTGGCTACTTCGGCGCTTCTGGATTCCCGCTTCCGCGGGAATGACGAGTGCCTGGTAAGATATTTCACGCATGACACGACAATAGACCCTCTGACCTCCGGCCTCTGACCTCCGACTTCTGTCCCTTAATCCCTAATCCTTAATCCCTTAATCTTCTTTTCAAGTTCGGTTGTATCGTTTTTCTTATTCAAAAGAGACTGTTTGTACAATTTAAGAGCATTTGCCCTGTTGTCTGTTTTCATGTAGGCATCTCCTAAGTGCTCCAGTATAATAGGATCGTCAGGAATCAGATCAACCGCCTTTTTTAGATATTTTATTGCCTTTTTGAAATCCCCTTTTTTAAAATATACCCATCCAAGGCTGTCTATAATATAACCGTCATCAGGCTTGTATTTTAATGCTTCTTTGATTAGACGTTCTGCCTCATCAAGATTTTCTCCCAGATCAGCATAAGTATAACCAAGATAGTTCAGCGCATTAGCATTTTTCGGGTCAAGACTTATCACGGTCTTCATCTCTTTTATTGAATCATCTTTTCTGCCCCAGTTATCATAAACAACTCCTAAGCGAAAATGGATCCGGCTGTTGTCGAAATCGATCTCAAGGGCCTGTTTAAACGCTCTTTCCGCGTTTTCATATTCTTTGGTCTCCTCATAAAATGTGCCAAGATAGAACATAAGCTCAGGATCGTCAGGATTACTTTTAATAATGTCACTTAAATAAATTATAGCATCCTTAATCTTTCCCTGGTTCTGGTATAAAAACGCAATATGAATGACCGCATTCCGATAAAACCTTGAATCCGGCATCACCTTTTTTAAATGCATGATGGCTGCCCTATTATCTTCCTTGCCCTCATAGACTGCGCCTATAACATAATTTATATCCGAGCTGTCAGGAGCCCCTTTTAACATACCCCTTAAAACAATCAAGACCTCGCCATATTTCTTTTTATCCAGATAGACCTGAATAACCCTGATTATAATATCTCTATCAGTTAAACTCTTTGAGCCAAGTTCCTTTAATAAGTTTTCAGATTCCTTTTGCATCCCGTTTTTATAATAATAATAGCCAAGCTCCATGGCAGCTTGTATATTTTTTGGATTTCTCTCCAGAATATCCTTGAATACCTGGATAATCCTTTTATCCTTTCCCGTCTTTTTATACAGGTTTATCAATTCAAATTGCGGTTCTTCGAGCTCGGGTCTTAGCTCTAATGTTTTTTTGAATTCCATTTCAGCATTTAATAGATCCCCCTGCTCTGCATAGATCTTTCCCATAAAAAAGTGACCTGCGCACGAACCAGGAAAATTTTCAATCAAGCGCTCATATACCTGCAAAGCTTCAGTTAGTTTGCCATCTTCAATATAAAGACCGCCAAGCAATAAATAGGTGTTTTTCTGTTTTGGATCAGCGGCAATAACCTTTTCATAAGCTTTTTCCGCATCATCAATATGTTTTAAATCCTGCTTTATCCTTCCATACATTATAAGGGTTGCAATATTTTCAGGATCTTTTTCCAGCGCCTCTTCTATGACGCTTAATGCTTTTTCCTTTTCTTTAAGTGTAAAATAAAGATTGGCTAACTCTCTTTGCAAATATAAAGAATCAGGATCCCTTTCTATTGCTTTCCTGAGATATAAAACAGCGTTATCCGGATTACCCATTATTCTTTGGAGCTGCGACTCTACATAGTAATAATAGGATCCATCAGATTTATATGTATCTTTATAAGTATCGGGTGGCTTTTCTGCAACCGGCTCTACCGTTTTAATATGCAAAGCACAGCCTGAAGCTAACAGGACGACCATAATACAAATCCTCATCCGCCAAAGTACTCTGGCAGACAAAGACGCTAAGATTTTAAAACTATAACCCATTGACTACTCTTGAAATCCTTTCCTCTTTCTATATATATTTCACCACGAAGAAATTAATCCCTTCCTAACAGCCTAACAGCCTTCAGCCTAACAGCCTTTAACCCCCTACTCTTTATCAATATAAGATTTAAAGTCGGGTATTTCCTGTTTAAAATATTCTCTTATTTTCTTTATTACATTCTTTTCAACCTGGCGAACGCGTTCCCTTGATATACCGTAACGGTCACCGATTTTCTGCAGGGTAACAGGTGAATCTGAAAAAATGCGCAAATCGAATATTTCGAGCTCCCTTTTTGTCAATTTTTTTCTGAACTTGGCAATTTTATTATGAAGAAGGGATTCTATCTCCTTTTTTGCCACCTGTTCTTCCACAGAATCGGACGGCGTCTTCAGGATCTCTATCCTTTCCGTATCTGTATCATCCTTTAAGGGGGCATCCAGAGATATATCCCAGCCATCAAGCCGCTGGTCCATATCCACGATTTCCCGCTCAGACACACCCAATCTTTCTGAAAGCAGCTTTGGTTTTGGATCAAAACCCTCTTCAATCAGCTTTTGTTTTTCCTTTTTTAACTTAAAAAAAAGTTTTCGCTGCCCCTGCGTGGTGCCGATTTTCACAAGACGCCAGTTATCCATGATAAATTTAAGAATATATGCCTTTATCCAGAAAGAGGCATAATATGAGAACTTAACATTCTTGTAAGGATCAAATTTTCTTACAGCCTGCATAAGCCCTATATTTCCTTCCTGGATCAGGTCTAAAAGATTCTGCATCCATATCCTCTGAAACTCCAGCGCTATCTTTACGACAAGCCTGAGGTTTGCAGTTACCATAATATAGGCAGATTTCTCGTCATTATGTTCCTGAATTCTTATTCCAAGCTCTCTTTCCTGCTCTCTGGTTAACAGCTTGTAATTGCTTATCTCGGCCATATATCGCTGAAGAGGATCAAACTTGACAAGAGACTTATCAGGAGTTTTCTTTTTTTTATTTTTCTCGTTCCTGTTATCCATAATGTCCATTAGTTAGTGTCTGAACGAAAAGTATTTTTTTCAATACTGGCAATAGGTTCAGCTTATTTACCTATGTGAAGATTTGTGAAAAAGCTATTAGTCCGCCAGAGTACGTTGGCGGATTAGCTCTTAGTCCGCCAGAGCCCTTTGGCGGATTATCTCTTTGATTTTTTAAGCTAAAGGCTAACTGCTAAAAGCTAACTGCTAAAAATCTTCGATTTGAGAATAGCATTCAACTGACTGTAATTTCAGGTGTTTTGAGTTTTCGTCCAAGCAATAGGTTAATTGAAAAGCAATTTAAATATAATATCATAATATGTCTATAAAAATACAGCCTATATTTTTATAGACACAAAAAATAATATTTGGTAAAATTAAATAAATTAGAGATGGTGATTAATCCTTAAATTCAAAATTAAGCCCTAACACTTAACACCTAAACATATGCGCCTGTAGCTCAGATGGATAGAGCAACGGACTTCTAATCCGTAGGTCGCAGGTTCGAATCCTGCCAGGCGTACCACAAAAAAAGCCATAATCATGGCAACAACCAGTGATCATGGCCTATAACTTCAATGCCCTCCGTCTTCTAATCCCCTGTTCCTTAAAACTGCGGCTCATACTCCGGCACAATCTCTTGCAATTTTGCCTTTATCCTTTTTTCATCCTGATCTTTGGCGAACTGGATCAGTTCATTTATTTTGCCGTTTAAAAGTATTTGATCGTGATCATCTCCCTTAAGCACCATAATCTTTTCATGCTTTGTCGGGACAATGCCCTCTCCTTTGGTAATCAATTCCTCATAAAGTTTTTCTCCCGGCCTGAGACCGACATAATCAATCCTGATATCCTCATCAGGCTCAAATCCGGAAAGACGGATCAGATCTCTCGCCATGTCGTCAATCTTAATCGGCACGCCCATGTCCAGCAGCAATATTTCTCCTCCATTACCCATGGTGCCGGCCTGTAGAATAAGCTGGCTTGCTTCCGGAATAGTCATAAAGTAGCGGGTAACATCAGGATGAGTAACTGTAACAGGACCTCCCTTTGCTATCTGCTTTTTGAAAAGGGGCACCACACTGCCGACACTTCCAGCAACATTGCCAAAGCGAACAATAATAAATTGCGTGTCTGATGCGCTCAGTCCGTTATGACTCTGAACCAGCATTTCAGCCACACGCTTGGAAGCTCCCATAACATTTGTCGGCCTTACTGCTTTATCGGTTGAAACAAAAACAAACCTCTCAACATTAAACTTTTTTGCAGCATCGATCAGATTTGAGCTGCCGGCAATATTGTTTTCTACAGCCTTCCAGGGCTGCAGCTCAAGCATCGGCACATGTTTGTATGCAGCGGCATGAAAAATTATCTGAGGCTTGTAAGCTTCAATTGCTTTTTCAAGCTCATGTTTATCCTGAATGTCTGCCAGTAAAGGCACAACTATTACACTGCTGAAATTCTGTTTAAGCTCCAGTTCGATTTCATACAACGGACTTTCGGCTATCTCATAAAGCATAAGTAATTCCGGTCGAAACCGGCAAATCTGCCTGCAGAGTTCAGAACCGATAGAACCGCCTGCGCCGGTTACCATTACACGCCGCCCCTTAATGTGGGCGCCTATCTGTTCTTCGTCCAGCATGACTGGTTCCCGTCCCAGCAGGTCTCTGTAAGCCACCTCTCGAATTGCATTTATTGTCACCCTGCCGTCAATCAGCTCTCCCATACCGGGTACGGTCTTAAATGTAATGCCGCTTTCCTTGCAATGGGCCATAATGGTTCGCATTTGCTTTGAGCTGACCGACGAAATTGCAATAAGCATCTCATCAACCCTTGCCCGCTTTACAACCGTCTTGATTTCTTTTATGCAGCCAAGCACCGGAATACCGTGGATCTTTCTCCCAAGCTTGACCGGATTATCATCAAGGAATCCGACAACATTATACTTAAGCCGCGCATTATCCCTTAATTCTCTGAATATTTTTTCTGCGTAGTCGCCGGCGCCGATAATAAGCAACCTCTTTCTGTTAGATACTTTTTTTATAAAGGGGCTCGAAAGAATCTGTTTTACAACTTTCCAGAATTCATCATTGCCGAAATACTGAAAATATAAGCGGAGGCTCAGTCTAAATGCGGAAATAAAAAGGATCGTCAAGCACCAGTCAATAACAAAAACCGAACGGGAAAAGCCTTCAAACCTGGTGCTGAAAAGAATAAAACTAATTATAAGAAGACTGGCTATAGTTGATGCCTTGATGATATTTATCAGATCCGCAATGCTTGTATAGCGCCACATGCCGCGATACAGATCAAAGAAATAAAAACAGACAAACTTGGTTATCAATATAAAAGGCAATATCTTCTTGAATGTCTGTAATGTCTTTTCATCAATGATAAAATCAAATCGCACAAGGTGGGCGGCATATAAAGAGCCTGTCACGAGAAGAATATCTATCGCCAGAATAATAAGGAAGTTTTTATAAAGTGGTCTAAGTTTCATAACTTTTTTTTATTTACCGCAGAGCCGCAGAAAACGCAAAGAAATTTATTCATATTTGGCCCAAAAGCCATGCCCACCCCAAACCCAGATATTCATAAAATACCCTCTCCATCTTGCGAAGACTGCCGGCATTGGGAAAGAAAACACCCGGACTGATTCTCTGCCTTTTTTTAACCCAATAATCTGCTGGAGCCGGTATCGGCTTCATGCCCAGTTTTTGGAAAAGAGCCATTGAACGAGGCATATGTGAAGCGGATGTTACTAATATGAATCTTTCATCCCCAACTATTTCATGAATTAACCGTGCCTGATCTTTAGTGTCTTTTGAAAGCTCCTCCAGAATGAGCTTATTGTCCCCTATGCCCATAATCTTAGCTACGCCCGCCATTACCAAGGCATTAGATACTGGATCATAGACCCCGCTACCTGATAATATTAACCTGCTTTCCGGAAGTTTTTTGTGAATTCTAACCCCTTCCAGCAAGCGGGAAAGAGAGGAATTCCCTATTTGGCCGGTTACAGGTAACTTTGGGTCTGAATTATGGCCGCCACCTAAAACAACTATCCATTTAACATCAGAAAATTGATGTAAATCCATAACAGGAGGGTATTTATATTCCAGAGGCTTCAAACAGATATCAGACATGCTGCTGTAGCTTAACAGGCCAAGTAAAAGAGCGCCGGCAAAAACAACTGCCTTCCCGGCCTTTTGCCTGCGGGTAAACCAGAGCAGGAGAATTCCAACTATCAGGATTTCAATGATGATGGATAATGGAAAAAACAACGGCGCTACTATTTTCTTAAATAAAAACATTAAAGATTTCACTTCCTCTTTTTAGCCACAGACCCACACAGAAACACACGAACAGAACCGGTCAACACTTCAACATCTTATCACCATTTTTAAAAGGGTTTTCAATTAGAATACCTTCAATTATCTGGCCATGGTTCAAATCTTCAGTGAGAATTTTATCGGCTTTTGCATTATAAGCAGCAGCAATTATTAAAGAATCCCAAAATGATAAATGGTGCCTTTCTTCAATCTCGGAAGCAAATAATATTGTTTTGATTCCGTTCAACTCAACATGCCAGACCAGATAACTCTCTATAATTCCTCTTGCCTTTGATTTTGACAAAGGATTTAAAATCTTGAGTGTAACATTCACGTAAAATTCCTGTAATACTTGAGTACTAATAATTCCCATTCTATTTTCCCACAGATTGAGCATAAGGTCAGCAGAGATTTCATTTTTATCGCCTGCATCCAGGTCATGTGCGTATATCAAAATGTTTGTATCTATAAAGATCTTACCTTTCATGAAGCTCCTCTCTTGAAACCGTAATTTTTCCACCCGAGTGAAACCCCTGATTGATATTGATTAAAGCTTTTCGTTTAAACAATTCATATTCTTCCGAATCATCTATAATTTTTTGTAATTCCTGGCTAAGCATTCCACTGATAGATGTTTGCTTTTGACCAGCTAATATTTTTGCTTTTCTGATTAGATCCTTGTTAATGCTCAATGTAATATTTTGTTTCATGGGTCAGGCTCCTTTCTCAGATTTAAACAATTCACCTGTTTCACGTATCGCACGTAATTTGCGTGTAGTCAAGAAAATTTATGTGATAATTTCTAAAACCAATACTGGCGGTTTATTAGTTTATCAGCTCAAGAGCTTTTTTGTATACCACTTTGCAGTTTCTTTGAGTCCATGTTTCATTGTATACGGAGGTTTCCATTCCAGTTCTCTTCTGATTTTAGTGCTGTCTATCGTAAGAGAACCAAGGAGAGGAGGCCGGATAATCACAACCTCAAGCCCTGTCTCTTCAGCAATCGCCATCAACCCCTGCTCAGCTTCCCATTTTGAAACCGCATAAGGATCCTGCGGGCAAGGAACATCCTTCTCAGAAAAAAACTCTTTCGACACACTTCCCCGACCCCCGACTTCTGTCCCTTTTTTCCTAATCCGTGCAATCTGCGCCTGCCCCGTAGCTCCGTACACTTAGGGACATCCTTTAGTTTTCCAGTTTCGCAATTATAAAACAAAGGGGGTCAGGGCTACACTTTTGACAAATGAAGGAATAATTCAGGGATTGAGGCCCTAGGAGGCTGTCCGAGAATAGCAATTTTTTCCAAAATCAAGGCTTGCGAAAAAAATTACCGCAGGTATATAGTTGATATTCCGAGGATAATTTTTTGAGCATAACGCAGAGTTTGGGGAAAAGGGCATTCTCGGACAGCCTCCTGGTGGAATTTCCCGGGGGAGCCCTATTCCACGGGGTAAAGATTCAGGGATTGAGGGATTGTGAATTAGCCACCAAACTCCGCTTTGCGAGCTACGCACGGCAGGCAGACGCACACAGACTGAGGCATTGGTGCATGCGGCAAAAAAGGTAGATATAATTTGGCAATTCGTCTAACTGGAAAGAACCTTCCAATATCAACAGCGCGTATAAAGAAATTCTGTACAACCACTCACCATAAAGCCGATAAGATTTTGAGGGAAGGCTTTAGGCCGCGGTTTACTGTCGAGGAGGGGATGCATAAGATGGTAAAATGGTATATTAGCCTCAGAAGGCCTATTTACCTTAAAAGAATTATAGGGTTGACAATGTGGGATTCCATCCGATAAATTAAGATGATGAAGAAAAACATAATAATTGTAACACTTATAATTACAGTGTTGATACTACCCTCTCTTTTATTTGCCATTGAGACTGCCCCCAGGATAAGCGATAGGGAGATAGTGGAGAGGCTTACCAGATTGGAAGAGGGGCAGAAGAGTCTTGAGAGGCGCTTTGATGACCTTCGTTCTGAGATGAACGGCAGGTTTGAGGCGGTCGACAAGAGGTTTGACATGCTTCAATGGATGTTGGGGCTTTTTATTACAATTGTCCTTGTAATACTGGGATTTGTTTTGCGTATGCAATGGCAGATGAACAGAAGACAGACTCAAATGGAAACAACTCTTGAGACGCATAAGGATGAGATTGCCTTCCTGAAAGGTCTCATAGAAAAACTTCTTCCCCCTAAGGGTGTATTATAGCGCCTTCCTTTTTTTGCCTCACTCCGATCCACAGACCCGCCTGCCATAAATCTATGGTGTCTATGGTGTCAAAGCTTGAATAGTGAATTGGCGTTGTATGTGGGGAAACGGGGCAGTGAAACCAACAGCGTCACATCTTAAATATTAACTTTTGGCTTATCGAACTGTCTTTTTTATAAGAGGTAAGGAAAATCATACAATAAATTCAAACAAATTGGCGGTATAAATGGCAAGGCCATTACGTGTGGAGTACCCTGGCGCATATTATCATGTGATTAATCGGGGAAACGCCGGTGAAGATATATTCCATAGTATCCGGGACCGGGAAAAATTTCTTGAATACCTTGAGGTAATTTAATAAGTCGAACCACCTAAAATCTTACCAATTTTCAACCCACGATTTTTCGTTTCAACCCATTTTTTAACCGATTTTCCGGTCAAATTCTCCCTGCCAATATTTTTTTCACTTTTTGCTGACGTCCAAGATCTTTTTCTGTTATACAATTTTTATGTTGCTCATCACCGTCAGAAAAAGAAGCATCACATCCGTAGATATCGAATTTATTCAAAACATCATTTGTCAAAATTGGAACAAAGGCCGCACGCAAATATCTAAAATCCTCTGCCAAAAATGGAACTGGTTTCAGCCCAATGGCCGCGATAGAGGCTATGACCAAAGGGGATGGTCTTTTGCACCCTGCAACCTTATTTGCAGGCCCAATGGCTTTGATAAAAAACATCAGCGCATGACTTTCTGCTGCTTTAAGCAGTGCCTGAAGCTCAGGCCAAAAGCCCTGGAAAATCTGCATAACAAATACGATATTGCCATGTGCCCTCACATCCGAAATCGCACCGGTTTTTCAAAGCACATGTATGTCAAATCCGCCGCAGGCGGAGAAAAGCCCAGAGTTCTCAATAGTTCAAGAGCTGATATCCTATCACAAATGGCCGCCATTGTTCTACTGCTCAAACGCGCATTCAAATTTATTGTCAAAATTACAATTCTTTTTCGACAACTTCACCGCACAAATGACCCTAACATTAAAGAAAAGCTAAAACCTCCTTCCGTACCTAAATCCATCATGAATCTGATCCAGATGGAATGACTTTCCTGATTCCACACGGATTACCTGTTTCCAAATTCATTCCAGGAGATAGCTGTTTTCTTATCCCGGAATCACTCCACTTTTTACTTCGTAATCCCAGTCAAAATCCTTTATCCTGACAGGTTTTATTAGCCAAATGTCCACGGCAACAACTTTTGCCACAAGCAAAGCGGAATGGCTGGCTGAACAAGCACCTTATTAAATCTCCTCATATTTTATGTTATCTTTAAGCCATGATAATTGCCAAATTGCTTTTTATGAACAACATCTCCGAACAGAAGAACCCAGCGCTGGCGGTTAAATGATGGAATCATATAAATAGCTCATAGTTGATGGCTCATAGTTGATGGCTCATGGTTCATAGCTCATGGTTTTTTAATTGAACTGCAACAGCGAGCGCATTCCCCGTCCGCCAGAGTGCTTTGGCGGACTGCGGGGTTAGCGAGCGAATCAAAAAATTGACAGAATTCCTTACAGTCGAATCCGCCTGCGGCGGACTGCAGCTTGCTGCAGGGTTCTTCAATTGATCAGGGAACTGATACGTTTGCCAAGTTGGATAGCGCTTCTTTTCATAGATGAGAATTCGGAACCATTTATCCAAAATCGCCGGTCCCCCCTTCTGTCTATTTTTTGCAGTTGTGGTGATTCGGAGTCAGGCGAAAAAAAGAAGGGACTATAATACGCCTTTAGGGGGAAGAAGTTTTTCTATGAGACCTTTTATGAAGGCAAGTTCATCTTTATACGCTTCAAGAGAGGTCTCTATACGGGTTTGCCTTCTTTGCATCTGCCACTGCATACGAAGCACAAATCCCAGTATTACGAGGACAATTGTAATAAAAAGCCCAAGCATCCATTGAAGTGTATCAAACCTCTGGTGCACACCCTCGAACCTTTGATCAACGCCCTGAAACCTGGCATTCATCTCAGAACGAAGGTCATTAAAACGACTGTTCATCTCAGAACGAAGACTCTTCTGCCCTTCTTCCAATCTGGCAAGCCTCTCTACTATTTCCCTATCACTTATCCTGGGGGCAGTCTCAAGGGCATATAAAAGAGAAGGTAGTATCAACACTGTAATTATAAGTGTTACAATTATTATGTTTTTCTTCATCATCTTAATTTATCGGATGGAATCCCACTTTTTCAACCCTATAATTCTTTTAAGGTAAGCCTTTATCTGAGGCTAATATACCATTTTACCATCTTATGCAGCCCCTCCTCGATAGTAAACCGCGGCCTAAAGCCTTCCCTCAAAATCTTATCGGCTTTATGGTGAGTGGTTGTACAGAATTTCTTTATACGCGCTGTTGATATTGGAAGGTTCTTTCCAGTTAGACGAATTGCCCAATTAAAGGGTATATCTTTTTATTATTGCCCATATCCACCAATAAGCAAAAAAGTCAGCAACGTCCGCAGGGGAAAAGTCTGTGCCTGCCCCGTAGGTCCGGAAGATCGTACTGGGGTCAGTCTGTGTACGTCTGCCTGCCGTGCGTAGCTCGCAAAGCGGAGTTTGGTGGCCAAATTCACAATCCCTTAATCCCTGAATCTTTACCCCGTGGAATAGGGCTCCCCCCGGGAAATTCCACTAGGGCCTCAATCCCTGAATTATTCCTTCATTTGTCAAAAGTGTAGCCCTGACCCCCTTTGTTTTATAATTGCGAAACTGGAAAACTAAAGGGCGTCCCTTATGTTGTGAGTTCATCCTAACCTATTGAAATAAAAGAATTTTCGGAAGATATTTTGAAAAGTGCAGATTTGCATAGATTCTAATAAGTTACAGGGTTAGTTACAAATATGTAAGATTAACACACAACATA
>JAPVVG010000118.1 GCA_028571455.1 Desulfobacteraceae bacterium
ACTCAACTCGACCATAGAGTTCTTTTAACAAGTGGAGTACATTCAGTTTTGAAAAAACCATAAGCGGACCGGCATTTGAAACAACATTTAATGCCATTTAGAAAGTTCCTCTTTGACCGTTTGTTCGGAATATTCCGGATCTATATTATGATGACGAGCTTCCCGGATCAGATCCTGTTTGTTAAGTCCTATTTGTTCCGCAACATAACCCAAAGAACCCACACCATCCCGATACAACTGAATTGCACGCTCTACCTTGTACTGGTAAATGCCCAGACGAATAATCTGTTTAAGAGTTAACTCCTCTTCAGGCAATCCTTTTATCCAGGTACGTGGTATTTTGACAGTAACATCTTGTTCCATAATGCTGCTTCCTTTTTTTTATAATGCTTTGATATCATTTCCTATTTCTTTAATTTCCTGCTCAATATTCTTAACTTCAATTAAATCTTCCCATGCTTTAAAGATAGTTATTTACTTATTTATGGACGTCCCGCAAGTCCTTTCCCCAATGGCCGATAATCTGCCTTGTGCCGATTATCAAAAAGCCAATCATAGTGTTTTCCCCAGGACCTATCGATTTTCTTAGATTGAATAAAATCCCTGTGTAGCATTGATCGTACTTCTTTATGTTTTTTAAACGTTTTCCCCTCATTTAAAAGCACCGTTTTCCCTGTCCTTTTCTACCCAATAGTCGATAATAATTTGTTGGCTCATAACACTACAGCTCCATCTCGTGAGATTTCCTGGTAAACAGGAAATTCCGTGAATATACCTTCCTCCCACTCATCAGAGAAAGTGAACAACGGACTGAAAATAACATTATATTCCATACCGATATCGAATAAAGCCCCAATAATGGCCTTCTCCTCTTTCCAATGCAGCGACCTGGAAGCAACCACAAGCAAATCAATATCTGAATACTCGTCATAGTCTCCGCGGGCCTTTGATCCAAAGAGAATAACTTTAGCTATGGAAAATTCACTTTTTAGCATCTTGATGGCTGCCTTGATGGCGTCACTTTCATTTTTCATCAACGAGACGCTTTCAAAAGACTTCATAATAACTCCTTCTCATGTTGCACTTCCGTTCTTCCTTTGTACATTTTATAGTTGCCAAGGTAACCGAATTTCTATTTTTTGATTATCAACGGTTTGCTCTCATTGCCGTGTTTGTCGATAGCTATAACGGCAACGCTTTCCGTCAAACCGGTCATTCTAATCTTGCCATCTTCACTAATATCTTTGGCAAATACAGTCCTGTCCATATCAAAAATCTTACCGTCATAATCAATATCCACAAGCAGCATCGCAAGCCCGTCAAGCCCTTTTAAACGCTTTTCCTGCTTATCCAGAATTTTTGTCTCAAATCGGGTAATCCTCAAACCTTGTTTTATTCTCTCAACTTCAATCTCAACAGCTTTTTTAGCTTCTCAACACGATCTTGCTTTTCTTCAATCCCAAGCCTTGAAATGTACCCGTCAAGATCAATCTTTATGAAAAAATCGGGATTAAAACTTCGCCTGGCCCTGTCTTTCCCGCCTTTCCAGTGGGGGCTTTTGGCATGCAAAGCATAAAAGCATAGACGACGCCTCCGTCCTTCCCCATTCGACCTGCTCCTCTTCAGAATCAATCCGTATGAACATTATCATTTAGTCCAAGCTCCCTTAGCGCAACCTTTGTTTCCTCAACTTGGTGGTCAGCAACACCATCTTTAGGCGTTGCTTCAATGCTTACGTTCAGGTTGAGACTACCGGCCTTTACGAATTTTGTCAGGACCTTTGTGTAAAAATTCATCCATTTCTGTGGAGTGACTTCACCGGACCAGATCAGGCTTTTTGTTTTATCCGGTGGAGGTTGAGGAGGAGGCACGGACTGGGATTCTTTGGTAATGCATATATCGGCTGCACCTGAGATTTTTTCAGCCTTTGCGCTGACCACAAAATTCCCTTCGTCTTCAGCGGCTTTAAAAACACCATCCTGCGCGATTTCGCCACCCGTTGCAGTCCATTCAATTGTTCCTGCCTCTATATCACGACCAAACTGGTCAAGGCCCCTAACAGTAAATGTCTGCTTTGTTCCCGGTTTCAATTGGGTTTGTAGTGGTGTCACTATGATCCTGGCCAATTCAGGTGGCTTTATGTGCTTTTCTGCCTCTTCGGAGGTGATGATGAACATATCCTCAGATATTTCCACATCAAGAGTATCTATTGGTTTTTTATACAGGAACGGGAAGTAACCGCCATCCGGCGATTTTCCGACATAGGCTAAGTGGCCTTCGCTAACACCGCGGGCGATGGTGTCTTTAACGACTTCTGCATTCAAGAGGCGTGGAAATTGCGGTGATGCGAAAAATGCGTCGCGCATAGCCCTGGTGCTCCATTCTATGAAGGCAGGGGGCCAGTTTCTAACCAAGAAGCGAGGGCTGACATCCTTTTCAACGTCGTTGGTCTGCCGCAACGTCAATAATATAAATTTGCACATTGATTCCGCAGAACTGGATGTTGGCAGACCAAGGTCAATCGTATGAATTTTGTTATCTTTTCCAAGAAGCATTACATTTTTATATGTACGCCATACACTTTCTTTCAAAGCGCTCCTTGCATTTTTTATATTCTTATCAAGCTGGCGTGTCTGGGCATCATCCAGATTTAATCCTTCGTCATCTATATCTTTCCATGCAATTAGTTTCCTGGCTTCTTCCCTTAGAGGCGCGGCAGATTCAGCGACAATCCACATCAAAGCGCTTTTGTAAGTCCGGGCTGATTTTCCATATTCCCTGGTCATAGTTTCGATGGCTTGTTCAATGCCTGGGGTGTCCTGGATAGATTGATCAGGGCTTATGATAACAAATGAGATAACAGGGCGGTCAGGAATTTGTCCGCTCTTATCCGGGAAGAAAATCCTTTCAATGCCTTCTGTAGCAGGAAAGACTTTCTGGATTTCTTCCTGGATCCTGGTTTCAATATCTTCATCTTTTACACCTGCTCGACGGTCGGCAAAGCGCTTATTCAGGTTCTCCTTGAGGCTGAAGCGATACTGATTTCTTTCTGTTGTCAGATAGTAACAGGCATCGGTTAATGATTCCAGAGCAGTTTCAACGTTGCCGATATCCAATTCCGGTTCAGCAACATCCAGCCGGATTTCAGGCACACTGGCTTCATTCCTGGTTTGGCCTCCGTTCGATTCAAAGAAGATCACCGTGGCCACCTTTTTGTGCAGGCGTGCTTTCTTGATCGTGTCAACGGCTTCAGCATCCAGCCGTATGGCGTGAGATTCTTTCTTTCCGCAAATGTCTGTTGTCAAAGCGCCTTCAAGTTTTGCTTCCCCTAACTGTTCAAATACCGCTGCCCTGAATGTAGGGTCGTCTAAAGGGGCTGAGCCCAGCCCGATTATAGGATCTTTCTGTGCGCCCTTGAAGCCCTTCTGATATGCGTCTGAGACCCACAACGCCAATAGCCTCAGGATTCCACGTGTTTGCTGAAATCGTGGCATGCCCTGCCATTTTCGTTCAAATACAGACAGTACTGCCGGATGAAAAGGGTAAGTGGATTCAAAAGTCTCACGCGCATGGTCAGTCGAGAACCACTGCGGTATTTGCTGACGGTGATCCGCAGTCCATTCCGCATATTCGCTGCATACAGCAATAGCGTCCGTGGTTAATAACACCTTACCATTCCGGCCCACTGCCCGGGGGTCCCACTCGAACAGTCGCCGCCGTATTATTTCAGATGTCTCTGCTTCTGCAGACATCAATACCGCCTTACCAAGACGATCCAGCATGTTTTTGAACCGCTGTTGATCAGCCTCGTCTTTATCCGTATATGAAAGTTCAGAAGCGGGAATCGAAACTACCAGAACAACATTTTTAAGCCCACGCGCTGTTTCAGATAAGGATTGCATAAAATTATAGAGCTTATTGTGATAGCCGCGCCCGCGATACGTGCTGACGTAGTTTATGATTTCATCCATCAGGATCAAACAAGGACGATCTTTGGGCAGGAAAGCCTGAATCACGTCGCCCTTAGGCTCGATAAATTGCTTGTCATGCTCGGCAACTACGGCAAAAGCATCAGCGCCGCCAAGTTGAAAGGCAATTTCTCCCCATGGAGATTTGCGAACCGGAGTTCCATCCACACCGCCCCGTCCCGTAATCGAGTCAAACTCAGTCCCAACAAAAACAGCAGTGGCACAGTTATCAGGGATCGACACAATATTACCTTTTGCCAAAATCTTTGACACATCACGCCACATGCCGGATTTTGAACCGCCATTCGCAAGGTGGTAAAGCAGTGCAAGCGCATGTGTCTTGCCGCCTCCGAACTGGGTCAACATATTGAAAACCGCTGAGGTCTCGGTTGTCTCGCCTGATAATCTGCGCACAACCTCTCCTCCAAGATTACAGAGCGTCTTGGTCAAATACGTCCGATCAAAGAAACGTTCCGGATCGCGATAATCTTGCGGAGCGCTTCCAAGACGCACTTTATCCAGATGCACTGCAAACTCCGAAGCATCAAGCGGCTTTCCTTCACGAAGGTCTTCACGCGGTGTTACGACTTTGTACCAGGGTTTTAGTTTGGCCATATCTAAACCTCATTTTTATTTCTATAACAAATCAAAATCCTAAACCTTTCTTACGGGCAAGTACCCCGTCCACCCATCGTTTTTCATCAGTTCCGGATGGATAGAGGGCGGAAAGAGATTGAGCTAATCGCCAGTAAAGTGGGTTCATACCGATACCATCATCAACAAGAAATCTTTTCAAAGCCTCCCCTCGACCTGCTCCAAAAAGGATCATACTCTGGTGAAGCTTATCGAGAACTGTTGAACCGGCCCTTCCTGATAAATCCCCTGCCCAGTCGCCGGATTCTTCTTCCATCTCTTTCAGTTCACCCATAAAATCGAACTTTTGCTGCTTGATTTTCTTTCTTTTTCTCCCCTTCGGAGCTTCCCCCGCATCTTTCCCAAACAGATAGCGGGTTCGTGCGCCGGCAGAAAGCAGGGTTGCAGTATTGCCTTTGATTTTAACCAGATGACCAAGGTTTTCAAGATGAGCGCCCAGACCTTGGGCTATCTTCCTGGCAGCATCATATTCAAGGTCATAACCAACAATACTCTTTGCCTCCCCTGCATCATTTTCTTTATCACCATTTTTAGCAGAAGTGCGCAACGTCCACAGCCACATAGCCGTAAGTCGCGCATCTTCTTCAAAACCTGAAGCATCCGCGCCCTCAAATATCATCTTCAATGCCTCACGGGAAACAGCCGCCCAGACTTGCTCAAGGTACTCTTTCAATTCAACCTTTTCACCACTTGCTTTTTCAACTGAGGAATAGCGGGAATAGATTTCAAGAGCCGGGCCAAGGCATGCAAAAATGGCATCCGCGCCGACCACGCCTTCTTCCGCAAGGCGAGGCATCCATTCGTGAATGCGCTTGGGCAGTTCGGAAAGGACATCGCGCCAATCGCCTATATCGGCGGTGCTGAGGGAGCCGTCGGGGTTTTCGCGGGGACGGCAGACGAGGTGGATTGATGAGGCGAGAGCAGCAGAGCCTTGAGCACGGAGGCGGCCGGGACGCTCAGTATCAATTGGCCATGAACCAGTAATAATCCAACCTGCATCAACCATCGACTGTAGCATTACCTCCCAGCCGGCAGTTGATTTGTGGGCAAACACCACAATACCAACGCCATTTGGAGTGAGGATACGACGACCCTCGCTCATGGCTTTTTTCATTTGTTCTTCAAACCACTTACCATCTTTGTGTGAATATCGATTTGGATCCCAGCCGGCCATTTCACAGCATTCTTCGTCCTTTGGAGTCAGAATGTTCCGAAAAAGATCTGGATAACGGTATCCGACCGTACGTTTTAGCCACACATAAAAGAAGTCAGACAGATCAGCATATGGAACAGCGTTATAATATGGGGGATCAGTCAGAAAAACCTGCGCCGAGTCATCGGGGAGAGGATGTCTAGTCGCAGATGCTATTTCAATTTGTCCTGACGAATCCTTTCTATATTCGGATTGAATTGTAGATACGCATGCATTAATACCTGCTATCCAATTAGCACCGATATCATTAAAGGGATTCGTTTCCATGAAGTCCCAAACCATAGGTAGCGCTTGTCGGCCGAAGGTATGAACTACGCCACGACCACCGACAGAGTTCAGCACACATAATGATGAGTTAAAGTCGGCAAGTCGGTCAAGCGACTGTGCTAAGCAAGTCTCAATAGCTATAGCAAAATCAGTGTCACATTCCTGTGAAATCTTCTTTCCTGCTTCTCTCACAAATTGAGCAAACGTAGTTAAAGATAATGCTTGGCGTGGGCTAAACAAACTGCCCCAATCACTGTGACCATATATCGGCGCATTGAATACGCCGCTCATTATTGGTAAGGCTTCATCAGGAACTAGACTCAACTCTCCATCTGCTGCGCTCTTTTGTCTGTTTAATTCTTCAGAAGCACAATGAGATGATAGCAAATCTGAATCATTCATTAAACGGTAGATTCTCCTTCCAGTTCTTGGATCGTTCTTACGAACAGCAATGAGCCGTGCGTCTTCTGCGCCGCCTCGGCGTGATTTGAGTTGCTCACGGACACGTGACACAGGAGTGGTATATCCAGTCACAGGACAGGTAGCAGATCCACGTGCTACCGTACCATTTTCTACCTCAGATGCTCGTTTCGGTTCAAAGATTTCTATTAAAGGCTGTAGAACCGTCTGACTCTTTCCGTTAGCATATTTGACTTCGACCTTTTTAGTTTTAACATGCCCATGGTTATCTCGTAACCAACGTAAAGCACAATTTGTCCCGGTCTTTTTTGCTAACCATAGCGAACGCATCAAAGGCACTTCGACTGGTATATCTCCGTAGCCTGGCGCTTCCGAAAGTACTGTTCGTGCCCAAAGATAAGCAATCGGCGTGGCCCCATCCGGATCTTTCGGATAAAACTCCGCCAATTCCTTTTCCGCCTGTTCCTTAATCCAATGCCCCCACTTCCTCACTTCATCTGCGAGCTTCTGGCCGTACTTCGGGATATACTCCAGCACAACCTTGTTGAGCAAAACAGCAACCGGATTGAGATCGCTTGCAAATGCATCTGCCCCGACACGGAGCGCCTCCAGAGGGATGGACCCACCCCCGGCAAAAGGGTCCACCAATAAAGGACGTGAGCCGGGTTCTCCACCCAAAGCTTCATGGGCAGCCTGAGTCAGCGCTCGGCTTGTTTTCAAATACTCCGAGACTGTCGAATTATCCCAATTCGCAAAATCGGCAATAAAGTCCAAAAGTGCCTTGCGCAGTTCAACATTATCATCAAGTTTGCTGTCATCCTTTGAAATTGCAATAAACCGCCTGCTGCTCTCTTCGCTCATCAGCTTTAAATGATCTTTAGCCCATTTTATCATTAACTCCCGCGCAGTCTTGCGAAACTCATCCGGACACAGCTCATCGGCAGGGTCAGGCCACAGAGATGCGCATATCACAGCCCGGCAGGCCGCCAGAGGACGCCGTGCCCACCAGATGTGAAGGGTACAGATGTGGCCATGTCGTATGCTCTTTTCACGCCGCGCATGCGCAGAAATCCGCTTGATCGGCAAGTCCACTTCTATGATGCGTTTTGGATATTTTATCATGCCGCAATAATGTTCCTTGAATCTTCTGTGAATTGGTCAACTGTTTTGGTTGCCTCGAGTGCTTCGTCAATAGACACATGTGGTTTCAGATCGTGAATACGCTGAGCGCGTTGCACATCGCCACTCGATTTATTTTCAAAAGTTACATATAGTGCAGTGGCTAACCTTTCAAGTTCATTTACTTTTTTGCCCCCCAGCTTTTCTGCAACCAAAGCTGTATGATGGCTGTACTTTTTAAGCGTTTTTGGAAAGCGCTTCATTAAAGATTTACTGGCTTCTCCTGGAAGAATAGACGGTCCATAGGGATAAGGTTGAGGTTGTAATTTGAGGAGGTTATCAGCGCGCATCGCCGTAATCTCGTCTGCCAAATCAAATGAAAATGGTCCGTGCTTATATAGGATGAAGTCGCATCCCAAAGGTACTTGCATCATTTCCTGAAGGAAATAAGTAGCCTTTTGGATGTGAGTTTCCCCACACCAGCTCAAATTAACCCTAAGTTCTTCTATTAAACCTAATAAAACCACCGCCTTCTTATTCCTTTCCATTATTCTCCCTCCTTTGGTTCTATGATGGCTTCTCGATTTTGTTCCAGCCATTTTTCTGCTTCTCCACGTATTTCCGGTGAAACAAAGACATAATCTGTGGCTATTACAGGAAGTCGTGTTAGCACTTCTGATATTGCCAACGAGGATATTATCCTCTCGTCTGTCGTATAGACAGGAAAATTCGGGCTACCACCCTTTTGTCTGTACCGATCCGCCCGAACATTTTCAGCGCTAAACTGATCGCATGCAGCATTAAAGATGGCTATTGCTGCCTCGGGATTTTTTGCAATGTCCTCGGGATTCCTTTGATAAATGCGTCGAAAATGCTTACGGCTCATAATAGATTGAGCTGATTTGTAACCTGCTGTACCTGCGTTTCCGGCTGTCTCCAATATTGAAGCAATAACCTCATTATCTGTTATCCGCAAGTGATCTTCAACTGTTGTTGGGAAAACTCCATTTGGGAGCCACGACTTAAGAAAATCTTTCAGATGAATATCATAGATACGCCTTACAGGATGAAAATATAGCTGGGTGTACATGAAGTATCGAGCCATCAACAATGCTTCAGCAGAATGTAGCCCTCCTTCTTCAACACCAAGAACTGGTTCCACAGAATCAGTTTCCTCCATCGGTAAAATACGGAGCGTATCAATCAGGCGGTAATGATCAAATCTTCCGTAAGCCACGCCGGCATGGTGGGAATCCCTGAGCAGATAATCCATCCGGTCTACACCAAAGGCATCCCCAACGATTATTTCAGACAAGATTGCTTGCCAGTCGTCAAACGCATCGTCTTTGTATTTTTTAGGACCAACGGCGATTTTTGCAACATCTTCCGCTTGTATTTTAATTTCTTTCCAAATAGGTTTGAGTTCATCGCTCATAACGATCTCAATTGTGAGGCGCTCATGGTCCCAGGCCTCAGGGAATAGGTCTTCGGCGCCATGTGAAAACGGCAAATGACCAAGATCGTGACATAAAGCTGCCATGCGTAAAACCCTTCGCCAGTATCTATATTCATATTCTTTATGCTTGGGCACAATTTTTCTGACGGATTCGTGGGCGATATTATCTGGTTCCGTTACAATATCATAAACTTTTCCAGCAAGTTCCATCACGCCAAGAGAATGCTCAAACCTGCGGTGAGTTGCGCCCGGATAAATAAGATACGTTAGTCCAAGCTGGTGAATATAGCGAAGACGCTGGAATGGACGAGAGTCAAGTACTTTCCGTTCGTCGGAATCAAGCCGGATGAAAACGTGAATAGGATCGCGAATTTCGTGGAAATGTTTGGCCATCAGTTTTTATCTGCCTCCAATATGCTTTTTGCGCTGACATGGTAATGTTCAATTTTTATAAGCGGCTGCCACCCTAATTTCACGGGGTCTCGAATCAGGTGGATTTCCGGTGTCGAGGCACAGTTGAATACTACATAGAGCCAGAAATCCTTTTTCAGTCGTTCAGCGGTCTTAAATTCGTTTGTGGTTAATGCTATCTCTCCGATATGAGAACGGCCTTTGACTTCGATAAATCTTACCTCAATGGCAGTCTGCGGATCTTCCGGGTGGGGCTTGCGCGAAATAAGGTCAAACCCCCGGTTTTCATCTTCAACACTTTCCACTTTCCAGCCCCGGGCTTCTTCATATTCGGTTACTGTTTTAACTGCTATTTTTTCAATTTCTGGGTCGCTCACCATCTTTTTGCCGGCCGGCGTTTCACGTTCCGGGTGCGGCAGTACCCAGGCGCTTCCTATGTGTTGTATATTGCTGACGGTGCATTGTTGTTCTTTCAGTAGATCGGCTTTGCGCTGCTCAAACCGGTTGTTCATTTCATCCAGCCTGTCTTCAAGCATTTTTATGCGGCCATCCAGACCTGGTTCACGGGAACCGGATTCTTTCTGTGTCTGCAATTCGGCGAATTGAAGCTGAATTTTGTCAATAATTGTGTTCAGGCTGATATCTATATGATTGGAGATGGTCTTTACATCTTTTTCCCGCTGCTTTTGTTCCTGTTCCAGCATTGGGATAAGAGCTTCTTTATAGAGCGCAGTTTCAACCTGTTCTCGACCGGGCATACCTGAATCTTCAGGGGCGGAAGTCCCTTTTGGGGCGATGGAAAGATCAAGAAAGATGGTTGGCTGGCGTATAGTTATGGAACCATCCATCGTTGTCTGTGTTACAAAGAGACGCTTATGCAGAATGTTCCCTCGACCGTCCCGGATTTCTGCAGAAAAAACCATAAGCCTGGCAGGATCTCCCCGATTCAGGTCATAAAAGACTGTTCCCCGTTGCAGATCATTCTGTACTTTATCCTGAACCATTGATCTAACGCTCTCAAAAAGCGGGTGACCTGGCGTAACCCATTCTAAAGTTGGATCTTTTGCGAGCAGTTTTTTGTCAAAAATAATCTGTTTATATTCACGGCCCAGCCTGCCAAAGCGCTGCTCTAACTGTATGCCATATGGAAGCAGTATTCGGGGCAGCCGGCCCACTTGATAAACATGTTCTTGATTCTTGAGTTCCCTTGGCGAGATTCCGGCTAATGAGGCTGCGTCTATGAAAAATCCTTCGACTACTTCGGGAACAAGCCTCCGCTCCTTGGCCTCTTCTGATTTGCCTACAATAACCGACAGGTTTAGCTCGCGTTTAGCAAGCCCTTCCAGAGCGGATTCAGTAATCCGCTTTAATCGTTCAGTATCCACCTGTTCAACGATCCTGTCCTTGATTATGTCTTCCGTAAGGTTGCGGGCATACATATCGCGCAGCATTCGTTCCAGTTGATTGGCAGGGAAAATATCACCAAGCACGTTGAAGACCTTTCCTGTCCTATTGGGGTCGAGATCTTCTTCAATCTTGCTTATACGGTCAAAAAGTTTCTCTAATACACGCCCTTCGCGGGTGTTGGTGGAAACAAAGTTTGTGATCAGACAATCCTTCTCCTGCCCGTACCTATGAATACGGCCCATGCGCTGTTCCAGCCGGTTCGGATTCCAGGGAATGTCGTAATTGATCATGTACCAGCAGAATTGCAGGTTGATACCCTCTCCTGCGGCCTCGGTGGCAACCAGCACCTGGCAGTCTTCTTTAAATTCACGCTCAGCAAAAATGCGCGTTCCCGGTGTATCCCGATCTCCAGTCTTCATACTACCGTGAATTTGCGTGATATTTAAGCCCCATTCCCGCAGTTTGCCCAAAGGCCGTCCATCACGGCCATCGCCTGCAAGATAATCCAGGGTGTCTTTATGTTCAGTAAACAGCAGGAGTTTCATCTTTTGATCTTCGAAAATACCGTTTTCAGTAATAACCTCTTTTAGTTTGGCCAGCTTTGTTTCAACTTCCCGAGACTCCAGAGGCATTGCAATTTCAACAAGTTTTCCCAGTTCGAGTATCTCTTCCCTCAGTGCATCCGGGTCGATGGAAGCCACTACATTTTCAAGGTCTGCAAGGATTTCCTCCTTCATTTCGTCCGGCAGATCGTCAAAATCATCCGGCACTTTTTTCTTGATCTGCTCTTCTCGATATGCCTCAGGATCTTCGAGAATCTTCTCTCTCCTGGCCTTCATGCGCTCAAGTGTGCGTCTTACCGCATAAATGCTGGAGGCAAACCGGCGTTGCAGCATGGCCATGGTGAATCCCAAAGCGCGGCCCCGTGCCGAATCATCCTGCGCAGCTTTTATTGACTGATCTTCAACATACTGAGTCAATCTGTCATAAAAATCGAGTTCATCGTTATCAATCTGAAAACTCGCCGTATGCACATTGCGTCGTGTAAAAAGACTCTTTACTTCTCCAGTATCCGGATCAGGAAACGTCACAAGTGCTTCCTTCACACGGCGAAGGTAAAAGGGGGCCTCCCGCACCTCCATTGCCTTTTCCAGACTCTTTACGTCCCCGTAAACGTCTCTGTCCAGGAGTTTCAGAAACAGACTGAAATTTTTTGGATCTCCTTTGTGCGGGGTAGCCGTCATCAATAGATAGTGATCCGTCATATCAGACAACGATTCGCCAAGTTGATACGCCAGTGTCTTTTTTTCTTCGCTGTACGCGCTCATCTTATGCGCTTCATCAACAATAATCAGGTCCCACCTGCTCCGCATCAGACTTTCCCTGGCATCTTCGATTCTGGAAATCCATGACACCGAAGTAATAACCTGATTGATATCCTGCCAGGGATTAGCCCCATAAGTAGCCCTGAGCACATCACTTCGGATAAGCTGGAAATTTTCCCTGAACTTATCTTTAAGTTCCCGCTGCCACTGAAATGAAAGATTTGCAGGGGTTACAATCAGGATACGTTGAATCAATCCGCGTACTTTCAATTCCTTGATAAGCAGACCGGCCATGATAGTTTTACCAGCGCCTGGGTCATCGGCAAGGAGAAATCGTATGCGAGGGAGTTTCAGGAAATAGTCATAAACAGCTTCCAATTGATGGGGCAATGGGTCAACTCTTGCGATGGACAGGCTAAAATAGGGATCATATTCATAGGCCAGACCAAGGCGCATCGCCTCTATCCCCAGACGGAACTTTGCTGGATCACCATCAAATGGTTCTGTTTCGGGAGATACTTCCAGTTGTGCGATTTGATCTTCATTAAGAATCGGCTGATGAACTTTTCCCGTCTCCATCCCTTCACCAACCAGCTTAATAGAATCACCCATTGGAATGGTGGTGATGACCTTTACACGTTCCGGGAAAATTGGGCCTTGAACGATTACGTTTGGTTTAATATCAAAGAGTTGCATGTGTTACCTGTTTTATCATCAAATCAGAATGTTGGGATGCCGGCAGCTTTCAGTCCGTTGGGGTTTCTGGGTCTTTTTCCATTTTAAACAGCTAAACAACGTGATTTATTTCAATTTATCAAAACGATACATAACAGATTTATGTTCCCTTTTCAATTTCAACAAGCCTAAATTTGCGTTTTAACTTATTGTGCCAGTTGTATCAGATTCAGTCATGATTTTTCAGGCCTTGTTTTCTTAATTGATATTCCAAAATTCACCATCTTTCATCTTGGCTTATTTGCTGCTTTTGGAATTTATCTACTGAAATTTGCGTTTAAGCCCATTAAAATAGTTCCACTTTTGTATGTCCAGCGGGACGTCCATGAAAATATGCGTTTCATATCCTGTTGATGCCTCCGTTCTTCTGCCATCTATTCCGCCTACTTTTTTCACCCGCCCAGAATCTGGATTCGGACTGTCCCTGATTCCTTTAGCATCTTTTGTATTTCTGTTGGTAAATAGATTTGATGATTTCCGGTAATGGCCAACCGACCAATGTAAAATTCTCCTGTTTTTAGATTCATTATCTGGACAGTCACTTTCTGCTTGTTTTCTGTGCTAATACCCTCTTCGGCAGCAAGCTCCCTCTTCTCCTTTGGGATAATAATCTGCTCTTCATAGCCATCCTCAGCCACTTCCAACCTGCCCGCTATGCCTTCCCCCAAACCAAAAAAGACTCAACTGTGTGGCTTGTTAAATTCCCCGTTAATTAACCGGTCTGATATGAGCTATGGCAGGCGGGTTCGATTAATCGCATAATATACATCCTTTAATCTTGATTTGTTTAAAGACCTATTTTTTCTTTGAAATGATGACGTACCTGCTGGTTACACCGATTATTTTTTTCTTTTGCATGGCGGATACTACATTTGCCTTAAAACGCTCTGAGGAGAGTGGCGCCTGAAA
>JAPVVG010000119.1 GCA_028571455.1 Desulfobacteraceae bacterium
TGATATCCTCATAATCTCATCTCGGGTCAAAACAAACATAAAATCTTCTGGGAAACGCTTGATATTTCTCCCGACAGCTTGATTAAGTACTCTTGTTTCAACCTCATAGAGGTTCGCTAAGTCTCTGTCCAACATAACTTTCTGACCGCGGATGAGAACAATCGACTGCTTAATTCTCTCAACAGAAATCATAATCTCTTTTTCATCCATCAGTTATCCTCCATTTATTCTAAACTGCAGAAAGTCATTTTTCTGATCTTTAGAACATTGCCACACCCTGTTCAGTAAAGGCAAAAGGTGAATACTTTGAGTGTTGCCCTCTTTTTAAGGTCACATTTTGTGACCTTAAAGATTGATTTTCCTCTTTTGTCAGTTCAAACATAAAATCATTATCTTGTCATTCACTTCAAGCGCAATATTGGCCGGGCCTTTTTCATCATCAAAAAAACGCCACCCTGCATGCTGAAGGAGCCTATTGATTCTTATCCTTGCTTTAGTTTCTTTTTCCATAAGTTTATCTTACAACTCAAAGCCTCCGGGCCTTTCTCCAGAAGCATTTCCCGGGACCGATTCCCTTCAGGCCCTCGAAAAGAAAAAGCCCTGAAGATTCCTTTGAAGATGAAAACCGCACATTGATTTCATCAAGAACCTTAATAACATCTGTGGTTGGATCGGAAATCGTCTCTTGCCGTGGTTTCAGAAATGCGGAGTAGCCCATTGAAAGCCCTCTTCTTGAAAATGAAGAATTTAGATTATGAACAGGATCGCCTGGATGATAATTTTAATATTAAAGCATAGATAGCGGTTTTGTGTCAATTTGTTCTGTATTGACCAAAAGAATATTGAATGTCCGATTGTTCCAAATCTGATTTTTACAAATGAACCAGCGATGAAACATATTGCGCTATTGGTATGCAGGATGTCAAGCCGGGCGACACTGGCGCCGATGATGGGATATAGGGAAAATTTTTCCTATTGACAAATATAAGCTCTTTGGTATGGCGCTGCCTGAACGCAGAGGGAAAAAGAGCGATAGGTGTTGAAGACAAGCGGAAAACACGGTATCTTGAACGAAGTTCTCACGCTTTGGTCGAAAAATAAGCCCAAAACCCCTTGCGCTGCAGATTGAGGCAAGTCGTGCCTGTGCAGGACGCACAGACAGGAGTCGCCAGGAATCGGCCCTGTCAGGGATCAGTTTAAACAGGGCCAAACTTGTCCTACCCTACCCTGAAATTCTGATCCCCGACTCCTGACCGCTGACTTCTGACTCCTACCTCGGATCCCTAACCTATGATCTCTGACTTCTGATCTCTGACTTCTGATCTCTGACTTCCGACCTCTGGCTTAAAACTCTATCGCCAGTCTGGCAAAGACTTCTTTGTGCTTTTTCTTTGACATTTTTCAAGAAAACTCTTATTTAAAAAAAGAGCCCAAAAAGGCATAGAACCCTCCTTCGGGGAAATTTGTCTTTGGGGGCTTGATAGGGTCTGCGAGGGGAATGGCCGCCAAACCGATTTCCCCTTGCTGACCCCCCCTTCCTATTTATTTCATATCCACTGCCTTGATCCAGATGACCGCATCTGCATTGAATTTTTCACCTTTATGTTCTTTTTCAGGACCCACGCCAAGGGCTGCAAACCCCCACCATCCGGCTACGGGAATGCCGAAGGAAAACTCGCCGTTTGCATTGGCTTTAATGGTCATGGTGACAAAGGCATCCTGTGGGGCCTCAAAGTAGTTCGACCTGGCAAAGGCGTTTTTGTCCATGAGAATATCGTGATTGATGTATTCCACCTCGATATCGCAATTCGGAACAGGTTTGCCTTCGCTGAGGACAACCCCGCGAAATACATTGCCGGTCCACAGGGCATAGGGCTTGTCCAAAGGAACAATTTCAGTTTCCAGACCTGCCGGCTCGGCCCAGTTGCCAGGGATGCCGCCGACATTGACAATCGTTTTTGTGATCTGCTGCATCCAGGCTTCTTCATGCTTGTCATAGTAAGGCCCGGGAACAAAACAAAACACATGGTCGCCCATACTTCTGACTTTAACGGACGCCTCATAGGCCCTGGCAGCGTTTGCCTTTCCCGTCCAGGTAATGGGTTTCAGTTTGCCCTTCAAGTCCGTTTTCTTTACTTTTCCCTCGCCTCTCTGGGAGAGAACATAAAATGCCTTCGGAGTGGTCATTTCCATGGTGTGCTCATCCGCAAAGGGATGGGTCCAGACGATCTTAAAATCCACTGTTCCGCCCTTTTCCAACGCAATCTCAGGGGTGTACAACATCTGAAAATGCGCATAGGCAGGAATGCTTAAAGATAATACCGCTAATCCAACAACAATAAACATCAACTTTTTCATTGTTTTTCTCCTTATCTCATCGTTATTTGTCATTTGTTAATTAATTGTTCAATCCCCGCCCTTCATCGCTTCGCTCAGTAGAGGCGGGCGGGCCTCAATTATCCAATCATCCAATTCCTAAATTCCTAAATTCCTTAATTCCTTAATTCCTCAATCCTATTCCGTTATCTCTGAGCCCGGAACCTCTACAGCGTGACCCGGACCGGCATCAAAGATGACTGTGTAATCATCTCCAGGCTTTTTGAAAGTAAACTCACTATCCTCATTCATCTTACCTTCTATAATGACTTTTCCAGATGAATCAACGGCTCTCATAACTACACCGGCCGCCGATGAACCATCGGAAAAGCCGCCTTCACACGTAATCGTTCCATCCCCATTGTCATAGCAGGAGCACAGCGGGGTATGGGCAAAGGCGTAAGTCGCCATAAAAACCGCCAGCGCCAGACCTAATGCAAAACCTAAGAACTTTCCTTTCATTCTAACACCTCCTTTCTTAAGTAAATTCCGGCTCTCTCTTGATGAGACCCATTAATACAAGAAAAATTAAGGCCAGAATATAAAAAGCGATCATGGCCTGCATTCCGGATAAACCCAATAAATTGCCGCCGGTAAATACAAGAACAGCTATGATTGTTCCTAAAACAATCGGATAAAAGGTGGCAAAAAGCATCCATTTTGTGCTTCCGGTCTCAAGCCTGATCATCAGCAGTGTGGGAATGCAGGGAGGGTACATGGCCATAAAAAGCATGATTGCCAGCACATGGAGAGCTGTCCAACCCTTCTCTTTTTCCTTCATCCTCTCTTCAAGCCTATGCTTCTCCCCTGGTGGTGACTGGTAGATACCCCCCAGGGTTGCCACGCTGCTTTCCTTGGCGGCAAATGAACTCATAAGGGCAATATTTACGCGCCAGTTAAATCCTGCCCACCTGGTTAACGGTTCTATAAAAAGTCCGGCACGGCCCATGTAACTGGTTATAATTGTCTCTTCCTTTATTTCTCTTCGTAGTTTATTGGTGGTTTTACCAAGTTTTTTATAGGCATTGTAAACCTTCTTAGCGTGTTTATCTTTTATCATCTCGCCTTTGACTTTATATTTTCCCCTTTTTACGATCTTGAAAAACTCAAAGTTTTTTTCTCTGAATTCCTGATCAAGGGCCTGCTTTGCCTTTTTGCCTTTAGCGCCCATTTTTGCCTTTTTATAATCTCTCCAATATCTTGTAAATTCCATCAAGTTGTCACCTGCCATAAGGCTGGCATAAGGGCTATCCTTCCCTATTTTTTTTAAGAAGGTCTGCTGCGCCTGACCTGACTGGCTTATATAATGAGCTTTTCTCTCTTTGCTGATACCTGGGAAGTAGATAAGCACATACACGATGACAGAGACTAAAATAACGATAGTGATAATCTTTTTGACAAATAGCCATGTTCTTTCCAGGCAGCGCCTGAGGACACCCCCTGTGGTGGGTATATGATAGGGCGGCATCTCCATGACAAATGGCGCGCTTTCTTTTTTCCTGAGCACTGTAAGACTTAAGATTTTAGCTACGGAAAGCGCTATGATTATGGTAATGGTCGCAATAAAAAACATGGCAATCCCTTTATATGCAGCAAAAAACATCCCGATCAGGAGCACATAAAAAGGGATTTTGGCCAGGCAATTCATCAAGGGTACAATCATAATGGTTGCCAGCCTGGCTTTTTCATCTTTCATGCCCCGGCACGCTAAAACTCCCGGTATAGCACACCCGCCGACATACAGGCCGCCAATGACCATAGGCAGGACAGACTGGCCATGGAGACCGAAATATCTGAAAATCCTGTCCAGGATAAAGGCCATTCTGGCCATGTAACCCGTGTCTTCCAGGATGGCTATGAGGGCAAACAGGATAAGAAAAATAGGCACATAATTCAGCACGGCGATGGTTCCGTCTACCACCCATATGGGCATGGATCGAAAAAAAGGATCAAAAATAAATCCTTCGGAAGGAAGCAGCGAAGCGATAAGATCCCGGGACCAGGCAAGCACGGGCCAAGTGTATTCAGTGATCTTGTAACCCTGGACTATCGCGAGTTCATAAATGAGATAGATGGTGGCGACCAGGATAACCGGGCCAAAATAGCGGCTGCAAGCTACCTGGTCAATCCTGTCTGTGAGCGTCCTGGTTATCTCTCTACTGCGGGTGACACTCGCCTCCACGATCCTCTGGGCCTCCTGGTGGCGCGTTATGGCTATAACCTTTTGCGGAGACTTCTTGTGCTCCAGCTTAAAGGCTTCTCTTTTTTCTTCCGCGGACCTCAGTATCACCCCGCTTTTTTGCGAATATTTCCCGACCAGCCTTTGCGCCTCTTTATCATTTTCCATAAGCTTCACCGCGAGCCATCGAACCGGATAGCGGCCGGAGATTTCCGTCTCCTCTGAAAGGCGTTTTTCCAGAGAGTCTAAAATTGGTTCAAGATCATCCCCATAGTTGATTCGAAAGGGGGTTACCTGTCCTTTTTTTGAGGTTGACAGGATCGCCTCCTTGAGTTGCTCTTTCCCTTTGCCTTTGTTTCCCACTGTAGGGACTACAGGCGCTCCCAATTCCTGACTTAACTTTTGGGTGTTGATTTTAATGCCCCGTTTTTCGGCCACATCCATCATGTTAAGGTTAATGACAAGGGAAATGTCCATTTCCGCCAATTGAAAGGTTAGATAGAGATTTCTTTCAAGATTAGAGGCATCCACAACATCAACAACTGCTGCCGGCTTATCATTGAGCAGGAAATCCCTGGCAATGCGCTCTTCCAGTGTGTAGGAGGTTAGACTGTGTGTCCCCGGGAGATCAACCAGTTCAACCCGATCATCTTTAAGACGAAAAGAACCACTCTTTTTCTCCACGGTCACGCCTGGATAATTGGCCACATGCTGCCTTGCGCCGGTAAGCATATTGAAAATTGTTGACTTGCCGGAATTGGGCTGACCGGCCAAGGCCACCATAATTTTTGTGGATGTGTTGCTCATAACAGGCTTACCTCCACCTGTTTTGCCTCGGAGTGGCGCAGGCTGATATGATATCCCTTCAATTCAAACTCGACAGGATCCACAAGAGGCGCATTTCGTATAACTTTTATACGGGTTCCAGGGATAAATCCCATATCCAGAAGCCGCTGTCCCATAATACCCTCTGAAGTGATATCCACAATCTCGCACTCCTGATCCGGCTTGATTTCGTCTAATGTCATTATTCATTCCCCCTTAAAAACAAAAGGGCGCAACTCGATTGTTTGTTTAATCGTAAGTTACACCTTCACTTTCCTCCCGCCATAAGAAATATGGCGGGAGGACCGTAAGACATCCCTTATAAAAATTTATATATCTAATTTAATTAGCAGCTACTAATATTCTAAAGGAAAAGCGATGTCAAGATTTTTTTAAAAAAATCTAAAACCTGGTTCAATGCATCCATATGAGCAAGGGAATACATCAAAGCCCGCTCAGAATGATATGATTCATCCTATAAAAAAATCAGGTAACTATTCAGCCACAGATTCACCCCAGTAGGATCGTCTGACCTACGGGGCAGGCACAGATAAACGCAGATAGGTTTAAATACAAAGAAATCACAGAACATTAAGGATTATATTAACTACTCAGGTGAATAGGCTGAAGGCTGAAGGCTTTTAGGAAAAAGACTCACAAAACCCAATAATAGCATAGCCATTCAAGTATACTGTCCCCAAATACAACTTTTGCCGTTGGGGGGATATCAGTGATGATCAGCGTAGATCTGTGGCTGAATAGTTACAATTGATCATTGTTTAGGGCTGCGCAAGGTTGGAAGTCTGAGAATGTGTATGCTTATGCCAACAGCTATCAAAACTAAAATAATCCTGACGGCAATATGATTAAGCAGGAAAATGCATGAATATCCGATTGTGAATATCAAAAGGGACAGAACTACAACCTTTTGCCTTAACGAAATCCCCTTACCCTCCCGGTAATTCTTGATATAAGCCCCGAACCATTTGTTGTTAAGGAGCCAGTTGTGAAATCTTTCTGAACTTCGGGAAAAACAAATAGCGGCAAGCACGAGAAAAGGGGTTGTAGGCAAAAGAGGCAAAACTATCCCGAGCGTTCCAACACCTACAAAGAATATCCCTGTAATTATCAAGCATATTCTAATTGCGCGGTTCCTGTGCGTAATCACATCTGAAATGGTTGCGTTTTTCAAAATCAGTCTCCAAGATCCATCATGCCGGGACTGGCCGGTCGCTTTTCGATTACCACAGCAAAATAATCGATCAGCGCCTGGCAAAGGTTTACCTGCCAGAACTCACCTGCCAGGGTCAGCTCCGTCCAGCCGTCACTCATTTTAATCAGACCAACCTTTTCCCACTGATCAAGGAGAGGAAGGAAGATTTCTTCAAGCTCAAAACCGTAACGTTCTCCAAGCTCTTTTAAATGGCAGCGCCCTAATTCCATCTGCCCTGCAAGCTCCTTAAACAGGTCGTTATTCTCAGGCTGTTTCATGGACATGGCAATCGGTTTATTACCCTCATCAATTCTTCGATAATAACCATCCAGTCTATTGTCCTGGAAGAAGAAGTATCCATCCATCCATCCCCCTGCTCCGGAACCAAAGGGAACACAAACCTTGCCAGACAGTGCCAGGGCATTATAGATGTTTCTTTCCCTGGTGGCCCTCCCCCAGTGGCTCATGGAAAGGCGCCTGTATCTTGCATGCTGCATGATTTCTACCCCTTTTGCAAACATGTCGGCCTGCATCCTGATATCAGCAGGTGGCGCTATCGTTTTTTTCCGGGCAGCCTCTTCAAGCCTCCCCTTCTTAAAGATATTCAACTGGTATAGATCCACGCCATCCAGTCTCAATTCGATATATTTTCTTACATCCCCTTCCCATATCTCCATGGTCTGGTAAGGAAGACCATAAATCAAATCAATTACCATAGCGGTCTGGTCAAGGCTGTTTATATATTTTAATCTCTCTGCAACCTTTTCTCCTGTTTCGATACGCCCCATCTTCCTGCGCACCTGGGTATCAAAACTCTGAACCCCTATAGAGAAACGATTAACCCCTCCCTCTATGCAGGCAAAGACCTTATCATCTGAAAAATGATAAACTCTCCCTTCAACCGTAATCTCGCAATCATTGGCCAGAGGCAGATGTTTTTGGATTACTTTCAGGAGCCTCAAAAGGTTTTCATGCCTCAGTGCGCTCGGGGTTCCTCCTCCTAAGTAGATGGCATGAAAAGGATGGGATTTGATAAAGGGAGTCTTCGCCACCATCTCCAGTTCCCGGATAACATAATCGACATAACGATTCTCTTCCTCACCATCCTTAAAGGGGTTTAAATAAAAGCCGCAATAAAGACAGTGTGTCTCACAAAATGGTATATGGAAATAGGCGGCTCTTTTTCCTTTCTTCCCCTCCCCGGCCATAATCCGGCTCCACACCTCGCCGACGCTTTCAGGGTCCAGAGGCCGACCCCTGGCCCCTGGATGCACTGCGCTCTTTTTGTCAAAGGCCGCATGCAATGGATCGCCATTTTCATTGGCAAAGAACCTTCGCTGATCCTGTGGAGTCATTTCAGAGGTATGACGGTTAAGCGTCCCGATATTCATTTTATGTTTTGTTTTATCTTTCATCAGTGCTTCTCCTGAGATTTACATTAAAATCTTCCCTCCAGTCGGGATAAGGCTTTTTCGACAAACTCCCAGACCTCCAGCTTATTCATCAGGGTTCGGTAAGGAACCTCTGTGAAATTGCGTTTAAGAATTTTATTATAAAAGGTCATAAGCAGATTATAGTCCTTTTCGTTAAGCTTTTTCGGGTTGATCTCCCCGGACAGAACCCCGGCGTGAATAGGAAGTTGATCTTTAAAGAGATCAAGAAGCGGCTTTAGATAGTTCCAGCCTCCATGTATCTTTCCCCGCATATAGACCCCTTTGGTATCAAGGCAGACAGCAAAGAGGACCACTTTTTGATCTTTCATAAAAGTTAGGTGCTTCTCGGCATATTCCACTATCTCCTTGCTCACCACTTCATTGTAAACGCCACCACCTAAAAGGACCAGTTCATAACCTTCCGGCTCGGGCGCCTTCTCTACCGGATAAACGTCCACACTCTCCCAAGGCAGGCGTTCGGCAATCCAGCGGCCAATCTCAAGGGTCGAACCATAACGGCTCGCACACACAATCATAGTTTTCATCCGGTAGCCTCCTTTCAAATTTATCTCTTAACATCAATTGTTTAACATCTATCCTTGCACTTCTCAATAAATTCGGGCGATCTCCGGAAGTTGTGATTTTTTCGTTCCCATGCTCCAGCGTGGGGATGCATACCATACGGGTTCCCACGCTGGAGCATGGGAACCAGGCACGGGAATGACGTTTGTTGCCAGAGGTTATTGAGAACTTACCTATCCTTTAACAATGACAAATGCCAAATGCCAAAAAAATTATCGATTAAATGGATAATTTGTTTCAGATCCGCCCTTCAACCTCACATACAATAGGGATTTCGTATACTGGTCTTCACCGTCCACATCTCCTAAACAAAAAGGCGCAACCTGGCTTTGTACTACAACCCAAGTTACGCCTTCACTTTCCCTGCACACCTTACTAAGTGTCCGAGCTCGTAAGACATCCCTTATAAAGATTAACTTTGCTAATTTACATAGATATTTCTATTAGCGCGAAGGACAATTTCCGTCAAGGATTTTAAAGGGCATAGCGGGATCTACTAAAATATCCGGATCGATATCATCTCGCCATATATTTCCGTCAAAGTACCATTTCTGGATCATGGGCATGTTATCAAATTTCCTGGCGATAATATTTACGATAGCCATGTTTGTTACCGGGAAAAGCATTTTTTCACTTCAGTTCACTCTCAAATTGTAGGTCATGGTCAGTAGTCAATTGCTAATTGTCAATTGCTAATTTTATTCATATCGCAAGGCATCAATAGGATTTAATTTGGATGCCTTATTAGCGGGATAGAAACCGAAAAAAACCCCGATTGACCCGGTAAAGACAAAGGCCAACAAGAGGGCTTCCCACGAAATCGGGATGGGCCATTTTATCACAGCCGCTATAACCTTACATGCTGTTATTCCTAATACCATCCCTAACAGCCCCCCAAACAGGCTCAGGATAATGGCTTCTATAAGAAATTGCATGAGGATATCCTTACTTCTCCCTCCCACGGCCATGCGAATGCCAATTTCCCTGGTTCTTTCTGTGACCGAAACCAGCATAATATTCATAATTCCTATTCCGCCCACCACGAGAGAAATCATAGCAATAGTAAGCAACAGAACCGACATAATGTTTGCTGTTTTTTGGGCTATACTCATTATTTCGGTCAGATTTCTTACAGTAAAATCCTTTTCCTGACCTGATTGAATATGATGCCTCTGCATGAGCAGGGCATTTATTTCTTTTTCAGCTTCAAACATCAATTCCAGGCTCTTTGCCTGAACCATGATTGTTCTGACAAGGCCGGGAATATGCGTGCTAAAAAGTCTCTTCTGCGCTGTGCTCAAAGGAACATAGATACTGTCGTCCTGATCTCTGCCGTATGATGATGAACCCTTTTTGTCTAAAACCCCAATAACAGTAAATGGAATTTTATTGATTCTGATGACTTGACCAATTGGGTCAATATCTCCCAAAAGATTTTCCACCACTATCTGTCCCAAGATGCAGACCTTGGCTGCTGTATTGATATCACGCTGGTTAAAAAGAAAGCCAAACGCGAGGGTCCAATTCCTGATCTGAAACATATCCGGAATTGTGCCGGTAACAGACGTACTCCAGTTTTGATTGCCAAAAACGAGGTGCGCTGTGCCACCCCACGTAGGTGCAACAAGCTTGACACTGGGACATGCCTCTTTAATGGCCTCGGCGTCACCAATGCACAGGGTAGATTTAGTGCCGGCGCCCATTCTGACGCCTCCGGAACTTGTAGAGCCTGGAAATACCATAAGGAGGTTTGAACCGATGCCGGCAATCTGTTTGGCAATCTGACTCTTAGCCCCGGAACCGGCATTAATGATAATGATAACCGTTCCCACACCAATGATGATGCCCAGCATGGTCAAGGCCGATCTCATCCTCTGCACCCGGATAGCCCGAAACGCAATTTTTAGACTTGAAAGAAAAAACATATTAAAAAATGAACATCCAACATCGAACGTCCAACATCGAACGTCGAATAATGATAAAGCATAATTTTATAATTTCCTATATAACAAGAAATACTTCAACAATAGTCAGGTTATCGCATAGCGCCAGGGCAGGCACTTGTGTTTTTTTGTGCAATTTTATCTTCTGTTACTTTTCCATCTCGAAATATAATATTTCTCCTCGTGAAAGCGGCAATATCGGGTTCATGTGTCACAATAATGACGGTAATTTCATTCTCAATATTCAATTTCTGAAAGATAGAGATAATCTCATAACTGCTTTTGGTATCCAGATTACCGGTGGGCTCATCGGCAAGGATTATAGCAGGAAAATTGACCAGTGCCCGGGCGATGGCTACCCTCTGCTGTTCACCACCGGAAAGCTGATTGGGACAATGGTCCTCTCGCCCTGATAAACCAACGGAGTGTAACGCGTCCATGGCCGTTTCTCTTCTCTTTCCGGTAGATACCCCGCTGTAAATCAGAGGGAGTTCTACATTTTCAAGGGCAGAGGTTCTGGCAAGCAGATTGAATGTTTGAAACACAAAACCTATTTTACGGTTCCTGATGTGAGCCAGTTGATCCCTGTCGAGGCCCCCTATATCTATTCCTTCTAAGAAATATTTGCCGGTCGTTGGTTTATCCAGGCAGCCAAGTATGTTCATAAGGGTAGATTTGCCGGAGCCGGAAGGTCCCATCACCGCCACCAGGCCCCCTGCGTCAATGGTCAGGCTAATTCCATTTAGGGCAACTACCTTTACATCGCCTGAATTGTAAACCTTAACCAGGTCCTGGGTCTCTATGAGATTAGCCATTACTTATTCTCCATCCATCCAATCATCCAATCAACGAATCATCCAATCAACGAATGCTAATGTCCTAAATATCTCCGAGCCCGATACATCTTCGAGCCTATAGCGCCTGGGTTGGACGAATGTTTTTCACGTGACAGCCCTATGACAATATTATCTCCTTCATGAAGATCTCCCTTTAAAATCTCGTAATACCTTATGTTGTTAACGCCTAATTTGACGGGCACAGATTTCAGTTTCGCATCAGCAAGGAGCGCCCATACCCGATTTTGGGCGCTTGTCTCTATTCCTTTTGGTTGGCGGGATTCCCTTTCTTCCCCGTAAGGTCGGAACCTTAAAGCAGCATTAGGAATTCTCAAAACATTTCTTTTTTCGGCTACTACAATAGAGACATTGGCCGTCATGCCCGGCTTGAGTTTTAGCTCGGGGTTTTCTACCTCAATGATGACATCGTATGTAATGACATTCTGTACTACCTGGGGAGCATTTCTAATCTGTGAAACCCTTCCCTCGAATGCCTCAGAAGGATAGGCATCTACAGTAAATGTAACCTTTTGTCCGCTTTTTACCAGTCCGATATCAGCCTCATCCACACTGGTATTTACCTGCATTTCGGTTAGATCCCGGGCAATGGTAAAGAGCGTAGGGGCCTGGAAACTTGCTGCGACTGTTTGTCCCACATCTACATTTCTTGAAAGAACAATGCCATCCACAGGCGAACGAATAATCGCATAGTCCAGGCGGGTCCTGGAAAAATCCAGAGTTGACCTGGTTTGATCTACCTGTGCTCTAACTACTTCAATCTGAGCCACAGCAGAATCGTAGTTAGTTTGAGCGGTATCCACGTCGCTCTGTGATACCAGGTTTTCTTTAACAAGGGCCTCATAGCGATTTAATGTACGCCTGGTATCATTCGCTATTACCTTAGCCTTTTCCACATTTGCCAGGGCAGCTTTGTAATTTGCCCTGGCCTTTTCCACTTCTGCCTTAAGCAACATCGAGTCTATCCGGGCGATTACCTGGTTTTTTTTGACCACAGAATTGAAATCTGCGTAGAGGCCCTTAATGTTGCCTGAAATCTGGCTTCCAACCTGGACAAGAATAACCGGATTAAGTGTGCCAGTAGCCAGAATAGTAGAGGCAATATCTCCTCTTTCCAGTTTTACAGTGCGATATCCGGGTTCGTTTTTTTTATCAATAAGGCCGTATATGACACACGGAATACCAATGAGCGCCAATATCAATATAATGTATTTTACATACTTATTATGGAATAACTTCACCATTACCTCTCAGTAAGATTTGCCTGTTGCTTTTTCAAGCATAGCTTCAGCTATTTTATAGTCGTACAGAGAATTGATGTATTTCGTCTCAGCAGTCAGGTATTGAACCTGGGCATCTGTTATCTCAATAATATCATTTAGCCCCTGCTGATATCGCTTAGTTGCAAGCTCAAGATTCTCGTTGGAAGCCTGACTTCCCTTTCTTGCTGCCACAATCTGTTCGGAAGCCGTATTCATATCTGCATAAGCCTGCTCTACCTCGGCCAAAGTGTTTTGTATGATCACATCACTGAAGGCTTTCGCCTGCCTCAGTTTGGCCTCTTCCTGCCTCAGTTTCTCTCTTTTTTCAAACCCTGTAAACAATGGAAATGCCATCTGCATCCCGACCGTCCATTCTTCTTGCAATGGGAAATCCGTGCTGCTCCAGCCGTAGTTTGCATTGCCGCTCAACCTGGGGAGATACTCAGCCTTTGCAGCCTTCACTGAAAATTCTCTTTCTCTCTCTAACGCTTTGTTTTGAAGAAGGTCTGGCCGCTGCATTATGGCCATACTCTTTGCATCGTCCAGATTCATGATGATGGGTTTTTTTATCTCCAGTACATCTTTTAGCACACTCCACGGAAGTTTTTCTATTCCAAGGGCATTCACCAAGTTTATCTTTGCAATCTGCAACCCGTTCTGCGCCTTGATAAAAGATAATTTTGCATCATAGAGGTTTGCTTCTGCCCTGGTTACGTCAATCCTGGGCTTGAGGCCAGTCTTAAAAAATTGCTTTGCCTGATGTAATAATTGATTTCTTTGCCTGACGATTTCTTCGGTGAGCATTAATTCCCGCTCATAAGCCAGATAAGCGTAATAAGCTACCTTTGTATTCAGTGCCACGATTTGTCTGGAATTCTGATAACTTTCTTTGAGCGACTCATAACTTTCTCGAGCACTTCCCACAAGACCTGGCGTTCTGCCAAAATCGAAAATCAATTGGCTCAACTCGAAGGTATTTCCATAATGGTTTCGGGCAGACGATTGGCTTGCCTCCTGCCAACTGCGGCTGTATCTTGTCTGTAAGTTTACGTATGGATAGTAGGCGGATTGTGTCTGCCCGATCCTTGCACGACCAGCTATACGCGCTTCATTAGCAACCCTTATGCTCGGATTATTCTTTAAGGCGACTGCAATGGCTTGCTCTATAGTCAGTTCTTCTTCTGCATGCGAGCCATCTTCGGCAAGCGCCATCGCTGAAACAAAAAAACAGATTCCAGCGGTAAACAACAGCAGCAAAAGTCGCCTGAACATATTCCTCCGCCTATTTATATCTATGGTTATCATTTCGGACATTCTTTATATAGCCACAAAAGTAGTTTGCACCTTTAAAAACGAAAATTAGCCGCAAAAAGTCGCAAAAAGCGCAAAACGGTTTGAGCCTTAACAAATGCATACAATTTATATTTTTGCGCCTTTTGCGCCTTTTTGCGGCCATTACAAATTTTTCAGTTTCAAATTTCTGATACTATAATTTTTTGGATTTGAAGATGGTTTCTCTGTTGCGTTTTTTCCTATGGTAAATACCTCCGCCAACACCGACAATGCCTAAACCCGCTCCAATGATACCCCACGAAGCAAAGCCGCTGGACATGCTCAACCATCCGCCGTCGCGAGAAAACATTCCTAAACTCATTGGCAAAGTTGCGCAGTGATATTCCCCGGTTGCAGGGTCTTCATAAGCCACCACATAGAGCAATTTGTCTACGGCTGTATGTCTGCCTCCAGGTAATATTCTGTTGGCATGTCGAACCTTATGCCCTTCGGCGTATCCAGCCTTGTGTCCTGCGCCCTGCGAGTCTTTTTTTGTACCTTCTCCGATTCCAGAGTGAGGCTTTCCATGTCCACGAAAGTGACTGATTCCCTGCGGATTTACAATAGGTGCAAGTGTCTTTGGAGGAGTAATTGAAATTGCGCCCTCAGAGTCGGTCACGAGGGTCTTCTTCCAACCGGTCTTACTCAAAATAATTACGTCTGCATTTACAAGTGGCCGCCCTTTGTATAAAACCTTCATTTTGTGCTCCTTGAGGGATGACTGGTTGCCACCATCACTAACATAACCGACCTTACTTCCTTTGCTGCCTTTGATAGCATCAGCGTGAGGGCATCCCGCCTTTTTGAACATACTTTTGGAAAAAAACGGCCCTATTTCAAGGGCAATCTTATCGTCGTACTTAAAGAAAACATCCGGATTTTCACCTTTAATGCCATCCTTTTTGCGATAATTTACGAGGAACTTCGAATAAAAATGAACCTTCTCATCTGTGCCATCCGAATCAAGATCCATAACACCGGCATCGAGATGGACGCCCACGAGGTATCGGCCATTCAACTCTCCAGCGTTGAGATCGGAGGGAAGGTTCAGTGTGATAGTCCCATTATCTCGGGACGGATTTATCGCTGACACCACGCCATCAGGATTTCTGATCCAGACGCTGGCATCATCGAACGCCAAAGATTGGCCAGGAGCGCTCTTATCATCCCCTGAAGGTGGAAATGTCCCCTGGCGCAAAATCAATGTCTTTGGCCTTTCGAAAGCAGCAATCATTTCAGCCATGGTCAAAGCAGCAGCATGATCTGTGTGCTGAGCTTCGAGCTCCCACCAGATCACCTGGGCCGGATGTGACGCAAAAGCGGCAGAACCAGCCACCATAAGCATAGTAAGTAAAGCAAATGCAAATACCTTAAAGTGTTTCATCATGATAGTCTCCTTTCGTTGATTCGTTGATTCGTTGATTCGTTCACACAATCACCTAATCACCCAACAGCTACGTTTTCGGCACTGCAAAAGTAAGCGTCGCTGTATAAGAAAGCTCTTTGCATTTATCTTTGAACTCCTTAGTAGGGGGCAACTGCATAGTCGCTTTTACAATCCATGGTCCACAATAATCCAGAATCCTTATCTTTGCCTTCCCATTATTATCTGTTGATGTAGTAAAAGATTTGCCAGCGAAGGAAAAAAGAGAACATGCACGAATCTTCACACGCTTTGCCGGCTTTCCATCAAACAACACCTTAAATTCAAACCACTCTTCCAACTTAAGTTCATTGGGATTCTTCAAAGGAATTATCTCTAACCTGTGGCCCACAGGCTTTGAAAAGGGATTGCCTGAAACTTTTCCAACATTTATTAATGCCTTGGCGTATTGCGCATAACGAAGTTTATAGAAATCCTTTTTTTTCTTTATTTCTCCATAAAAACCAGGTGTTATGGTCGCAGCGACTATCATCCCGCCTTCCTTTTTTTCCTTTATTTCAACAGCCCGGAATCCTCCTTCACCAGGTGTTAATTTTTCTTTACTGCCATCCGGCTTAATCAAGAAAAAGTCTCCCAGATATTTGTCAGATAAAAAATCAGCTACCGGGTATCTATGCCCCCAACCAAAATAAACCACAGTTTTTGCCCGCGGCACCGGAGCATATTTGGGATGGGAAAAAATCTTCGGGGAATAGTCTGTAACATTGAGCCACATTGTATGGGCATAAGCAACTGTGGAAAGGCACAAACAAAAACATAGAACTAAAACGATTTGAAAAAGTCTTTTGAAATTCTTCATCATTACACCTCCTGTTTCCCCCTCACTCCGGCCCACTCCCCAAGGGGCGAGGGAGACAAAATTAGCAATTGACCATTTAAAAGTTTCCTTAAAATATAACAGGCAAACCACCAAGTAAGATTAATATTACCCCTGAAAGCCTCTGAAACATCATCCTGTATTGCGGAACCTCGCTCTTAATTTTTTTAGAAAACCAGCCTGCCAGAGCACAAATAATTATAAGTGGCGAAACTGCGGTCCCGATGCCGAAAAGCGACATCAGGATAGAGCTGGAGATTACTGACGGCATCTGTGAGCTATAAAGCAATGCGAGTCCCATCGGCGGACATGGAATCATGGCAAATGCCATCCCCATAATAAGCAAGTGTGCTGTTGGATTGAAAGCAAAACGTTGTGAGAAAAAGGCAAATATCCTGGTTTTCTCTTTTGACTGTTTGCAGTTTTTACACACAGGATGTACAAGCATCAGCAAACCAACTAAAATCAACACAGAACTGTAAACTAACCGGACATATTGCAAGTCGCTTTCCACACTAATAAATGTTGCGCCGATATAACCTGAAGCCAGGCCAAGCGCTGCGCACATGAAAATTCTTCCAAGCGTAAAAACAGCAAAAGATTTGAGGCCATTTAGTGCGCTTTGTCCTGATCCCATTATATAAGTAGATACAACCGGAGCACATACAACATTACACTGGCTTATTCCGGATGTAATGCCTATAAATAAGGCTGTGGAATAGGGTATCGCAAATTGAGGTAACATATTTACCCTTTTCCTCCATTAGAGTTTTTGCCAAGCAGGGCGGCTCCGATTGCGCCATTGAGTTGAGGATTTTTTGCAACATAGATATCCATCATCAATTCATCCTCAAATGCAGCGACAAGACCGGGATTAAGGGCTCCTCCACCGGTCAAAAGCACTTCAGATTCCAAACCGGCCCTTCTTGCCATCCCTGAAACTCGTTTGGCAAGAGATCTATGGATTCCGGCAATGATGTTCTTGCGGTCGTTTCCCCTGGCAAGAAGCGATATTACCTCAGATTCCGCAAATACCGCGCATAGACTATTTATCTGGCACGGACTCTCTGCCTGAAGCGAAAAGGGACCAAGTTCTTCAACCGTTACGTTAAGGACGCGCGCAAGGACTTCTAAGAAACGGCCTGTGCCGGCAGCGCATTTATCATTCATTGCAAAGTTTTTTGTTTCCCCTTCTTCGTTGATAACAATCACCTTGCTGTCCTGCCCGCCAATGTCAATGATTGTCCTGATTTTTCTTCCTTCATGCGCTGTCCAGACAGCGCCTGTTGCATGGGCTCTTATCTCTGTTACGTTTTTATGGGAGATATCGACCCGTCTCCGGCCGTAACCTGTGGAAGTAATAGAGAGGACATCAGGTGCAGATAGACCTAAGTTGTCAAGTAGTTGATCGAATACCGCTTTTGCTGTCTCGCGGCAGTCTATGCCTGCAGGCGCGACTTTATACCCCTCTAATACGCTATTATTATTCATAATAGCTACCTTCATGTAAGTTGAACCCGCGTCAATACCTGCATAACATTCCATGTAATCATCCTCCCTTCTTATGCATTCCCAGACAAAGCCTGGGAACAAGATGCTGACTTCTGACCTCTGACTTCTGACTTCTGACCTCTGACCTCCGACCTCCGACCTCTGACTTCTGACCTCCGACCTCTTTATCTTTCTTTTCTTATTCCGAGCATCTCTACAAATGCTTCAATACGGGTCCTGAGCTGTTCAATGTCTTCAGGAGAGTAGTCCGTTTCTATCCGCAGCACTGGTATATTTTTGCCTTTCATTATCTTTTCAACACGAATCAGCTCAAAGTCATAGATGACGCACCCTTTGAGTACATGATAGATGATGCCGTCAATGCTGAATTCTTCAGCCATTTGAAGTAATCTAAAGAGCCTGTCCTCATTTGGCGCAAATGATGGGCAGACGCAAGGCATAATATACCTGGCAGCAATGCCTACCATCATATCCGTCACCGACTTTTCGGTGAGTCCTATAGGATCGTAAAGATAACGATTACCCATACACGACTCATCGGCTACGATCACAGCACCCATCTCTTCGATAAGAGAGGGGATTTTCCAGTTAGGAAAGATCGGGGGAGAACCTGCAATCAATATGCGCGGCGTATGCTCACTGCAAATAAACTGACCTTTATGGCATCGCACTTCTAATTCATCATTCAACCTGGTCATTGCCTTTGTCCACTTAAAAGCTGTATCATAACTATAGGCATTGATTGCAAACATCGCATCACGCCCAGAGATTATGGCTGCAGATGACTTCCTGATGTCATAGAGCCTGCGAGCCTGGTACTGGGCCGAGCCTATCATCTTGATTGAGGCATCCAGCGCCTTGCGCCTGATTTTCCTGCGTATAAAACTTTTACCTGTAAATTTTTCAATATTATTCTTTAAAGCGTAAAGTTGTTGAAGCCATTGTCTTCTTGAACCTTCACTATCTTTGATATGAGGCACTTCGAGCATCCAGACCTCAGTAAACTTTGAAAGTTCCTCCCCCATCTTTCTCTTTGCATCACAGGTAGTGGGAACTATGACTGCATCGCACATCTGATATAAAGACATCAGATTCAAAGAAGTAAAACCGATAGATGCCTTTACCACCGGACATGTGTCACGAGGCACCAGTTCATCTCCGGCCAGGGATGCCTCATAGTTTCCTCCACAAAGCCGCACGGGTGTTGCGCCTGCCGCATAGATTAGCTCTTCCGGAACCATGAGGCAGTATGTGCCGATTATTTTCCTATTATTAGCGCTTTGATTCTGAGATGGGAGCAGCAGTCGATGCGCCCGGTCCTTTACAAATACCTCTCTCATTATATTGATAAAATAGTGCATACTCTCTGGCAGATCCGGGTTCTCCTCCAATTCGGCAAGCGTTGTTTCGGCTGAACGAACAAGACCGCGGGCAAAACGAGCTTTCCGTTTTTGCAATTGATCAGCTTCCTTATTCATTAGTATTTCGTCGATTTGTTCATTCGTTGATTCGTTCATTCGTTTTTCTTTTCATCCAATCATCTAATCATCGATTTGTTGATTTGTTTTTCTTTTTTGATTCAAGATATCTAATGTATCCATTCAAGAGTTTAACGCTTTTTTCCACCAATATTCTGCATTCAGATAAACTGACTTCAGGGATTAGATCCTCGTCAACTCCGGTAATAAAATGATCCAAAACTTCGTATGATGACCCTCTGGCGTGGCGGCAGTATTGGATGTTTTCCTGATAGTGGAATCGCCCATAGCCCTCCGCAATGTTGGCTGTCGTACTCCGAGCCGACCGCAAAATCTGATCTTTAAGACGATATTCTTCCTCTTTGGAAAATCCCCTACAAACCCTGGCTGCAAACATTCGCAACTCCCTACACGCCTGCCAGCACTCCAGGTCCTCAAATGTCCTAAACGCCTTCTCCGCCACAACTCACCTTCTATCTCTCATCCAATCAACGAATCATCTAATCATCTAATCATCCAATCATCCAATCACCTAATCACCTGATCATCAGTAACTCCCGGGATGATATGCTGTCTGGAAAAGAAACCCTTGCTGGTCGATTTATAGATTGTTTTCCCAAGAAAGGTTGCCCTGAGTGCGCCGTCTTCAGGACAATATTCCACACATCGCAGGCAGAGAGTACAATCAGTGAAAGTAACGTCCTCGTTTTCCCTTTCCTTAAAAACCTGTTGTATCTCTACCGGGCAAACATTGTAGCAGACCTCGCACATCGTGCATTTCTGGCAATCTTTTTTGAGTTTTATAAAGCTGATTTTCTTGTACCACGAAAGCAATAAGCCCATTGGACAATAGGGGCACCAGAATCGTCTTTTCAGCAGTGCGCCAATGATAGCAATGGTTGAAAAGGTGAGACCAAGAATGGTCATGGTAATAGTAGTGGCGCTTTTAAAATCAACGGCCACGCTATCGGGATTGCCGATAATCAGGGGCAGGATATATTTCCCCGGACATAACTGGCAGAAAGGTTGGCGCAAGTCCCCAGCCACTGATGGAGCTAACAAAGGATAGGCTACCCAGAGGGGAATCAATAAAGCAATAAAGAAAAATATCCACTTAATGCACCTTAAGTTGGCCCGGAGTCGCTCGGGAAACCTTATATAACCTATATGGAGCTTTCTTCTGATCAAGTCCAGGACATCCTGAAGAAATCCAAAAGGACAGATCCATCCGCACCACGCCCTGCCGATAAGAACGACCAGAATAGAAAAATAGAGAAGGTGCTCTCCCAGAGCCTTGAATGCTTCCCAGGATCCAACTCCGAGGATGAACTGGAGTCTGAACAAAAAACAGACCCCGCCCCTTGTCTGCCCAACATAAGGACAGGCATAGACAGGAAGGAAGCCGCCGAGATCAAGCCCTATTAATCCTCCCAGAATCAAGACCAAAAAGGATATAATCAGCGCCATCCATCTTAAATTCGTAACAGTCACGTCCTAATCCTTCCTGATCTTATGTCTCTCAAATTCAAGCATAGTCTTCCTGTCGCGCTTTTTCCTTCTATGTATCCTCCAGCCAGCATAGACAACAAACAAGGCTGTACCCCCGACAGCCCAAAAAACAAATCCTTCTGCCTTGCTCATCCATCCTGGTGGGGGCTTCGGCACATACATCATCAGGCTGGAGCAATAATATTGCCCGTTTGACAGGTCTTTATGGGTCACCACATACAAGAATTTATTCTCTTTTTCTTCGTTTTCGACCGGAGTGATTGAGACTATACCTCTGGAATCAGTTTTCTCTTTTCTTTCCCAGCCGCTTTCAGTCAAAACAGCTACCTCTGCATCCGCAAGCGGCCGCCCTTTGTATAAAACCTTCATTTTGTGCTTTTTGAGCGCTTCTTGACAGCCCGCTTTCATAGAAGGGATTTCTTCCATACCGGGAGTATTTAACGGCCCTATTTCAAGGGCAATCTTATTCGGATCTTTAAAGAATACGTCCGGTCTATCGCCTTGAATACCACCATCTTTTCGATGATATATTAAATATTTTGCATAATAATGAACCGTTTCATCTGTGCCGTCTGAATCAATATCCATAACTCCGGCGTTTATATGAATGCCCACAAGATAAAGGCCGTTAGACTCAGTAGGATTGAGCTTGGTGGGAAAATCTAATACTACAGCCTCCTTGTCCGGAGATAGATTGGCCTCTGATATAATGCCATCAGAATTTCTGATCCATGTCCTTGCGCTATCGAGACTTGCTGATTGGCCATGAAGATTTGTATCCTGTTGTACATGCGGAAACTTTCCCCAGCGAAGCGTTAAGCTTTTGGGCCTTTTGAGAGAAGCCACTGCATTCACATTGCCGGATTTCATTTCCCACCAGACCATGTTACACGGTTCTGCCGCCAGAGCGAGAGAACCGTTCAACATAAGCACAATCAACATATAAATAACGTAAGCGTTCACAATTCCCAGTTCACAATTCCCAGTTCACAATTCCCAATAATCCTACTCGCCTGATCTCTTTTTCTCTGCTCCTCTGATTTCTTGAATCAACCCGCGCATTTTTTTATGAAAATCTACATTAAAAATTAAATACCTGGCCTGTTGCTCATGCGTTAGAAGATTCATCTCCTCATCCATCTGGTGCAGTTTTAAATCCGCTAATTCCTTTGTAAGGCTTTTTACCTGCCCTACAACTTTTTTTAACTCACCTTCATCCAGACTATCCTTCCTTAAAATCTGTCGCAATGCGTTTAACTCTTTTCTCGTGTTCCGTAAAAGGCTTTTTCGGGTCTCACAATATTTGTTCGATATGGAAGCAAGCTTTGCCGCTGTTTCTTTTTCCAACCCAAGGGCATCTATCATCTTAAGCAGCCTGACTGTATTTATACGTTCCAGCGCCCGCTCCATTTTTTGATTCTGGGCCACGGCAGTTTCCAGCGTCATTGACAGGATGACAACAAAGCCGAAAACAATACAAAAAAATTTAGTTTTCACAGATCCCTCCTTTTATAAATTAAACCTCGTGCAGTCTTTTTGCCAATAAATCCAGGTTTTGTTTCCGCATCTGGAAGATTTCTTCATCTGTCCCCAATCCCAGCCCATCAAAGTACTCTGGCCAGGCTAAGACCTCTGGACTTAAGATGAGCCAGGCCATTTTTTGCACAAATTTTTCCAACTGATTTGCCGGCATCTGAATTAAGTATTCGTCTATTAACAAAAATTCATTTCCGATTTCCTCCACGGTCAGCACATTTTCTTGACTGGTCAATTCTGAAAAATGGGATTGGTAAAAATGATGGGCCGGAAAAAGAAGGAGAAGAATTAACAAAACGGGAGTGGCAGTGTACACTAATCTTTTCCAGGTCATCCACTCTTGCAGAATTTCCCAGGGCTTTTTTTGTGCAGGTTTTTTCTTGTTTACCCGTGAATAAATTTTTGACGTAAGCCCATCCCAGAAAACTTCTCCAGGATCCGCAACAGTATAGGATTTCAAAAGAGACGCAATACGTTGGATTTCCCCAAAATGCTCCCGGCATTGGAGGCAATTCGCCAGATGATCCTCTACGAGAGTCTTTTGATCCAGCTCTAAATTTCCTTCCACGTAGTCCGTCAAAAACCGCTTTTTTATCGTTTTGCAATTCATACCAAACCCTGGTTCCTATGTAACAGCTCCTACTTACCCACAAGCCTTTTTATATTTTCTATCGCATGATAAAAGTTAACCTTGGCAGAGTTAACCGACCCGCCTACGATTTCTGCGATTTCCTTATAAGAAAGCTCATGATAAGTTCTCAGAATCAAAACAGCCTTCTGTTTTTTTGGCAGCTTTTCTATGGTTTCACCGATCAAATCGACTCTTTCGTTTTTCAGCAACAGATCTAGTTGGGAATCTTTCGGGTCAGTCACGGCATAATTTTCAATCGGCGCAAGCTCTCGATTTTTTTTCAACACGCGCAAGAAATTCTTGCACCGGTTGATAGCAACCCGGTAAAGCCAGGTCTTGAACGTGGAAGCAGAACGAAACTGATGGATCTTTCTAAACACCTGAACAAAAGTTTCCTGGACAACGTCGGCTGCATCCTCTTTGTTGAACACCATCCTGCAGGCCAAAAAATAAATTTCTTTTTGATATTTCAGGACAAGTTCCTTGAAAGCCGTCCTATCTCCACCTTTGAATTTTTCCACTAAGATTAGATCATTCACTTATTAGACACGCTTTGATGGAAAAGGTTAAATTATAGAACTCAAGTTTCGCACCCATTTTATTTGTGAAGCTCCTCGCCTTAAAAGGCGGGGCTTCCCGGTAAGGAAGATAAACATTTTTATATAGCTCCACTTGACCCCGCCCTAAAGAACGTGGCTTGCGTGGAGCAAACCGGTCAAAAGCTTTAAACAGCAAGGGCTGAAATAAATTCAGCTCCTTTGCTGTCTTGATGTTGTTAGAAATTAAGGGTGAGAAACTTTAGTTATAGAAGTTGCCGCCTGTGGAGCCCAATGGGCATTTGCTGCAGACAGGATGCTTTTTCATGTTTCTGACAAAACTTTGATATCTTTCCGAACAGATAACTTTTTTCAGGTCTCCGTTAACCGCATCTCCCATATAGAATTCCGGCAAATAGGGACATGGAGTGATTTTGCCCGCTGACGTAACAAAAATACTGTACTTAACTGCTCTACAAGGTATGGAAGGCTTCGGAGGCAAATATAATTTTAGCTTTACTCTTCTTGCCAGATTCTTTACCCTTTTAAAGAGCATTTTTTCGTCCTGAACAGAAATATACCGTGTGTCAGGATCCGCCTGTCGGATATCAAAAACCCTGTGCAGAACGACTGCGTCTATACTCAATTCAGCCGCAGTCTCCACCAAATGCTCTATCTGATTCCGATTTGCTTCATATATGACAATATCAACGTATGCTTTGGGCTTGCTCAAGTTTTTTCTATTTCGTCGAGTTATCAACTCTTGAATTTGAGGCATAACAACTGGCAGATTCTCTCTCTTGTGTAGCCCAAATACAATGGTGCTCAAGCCGCTGGCAAAGACCTTTTCTATGTTTCTTTGAAGCAAAGTGGCATTGGTAGTAAGTTCAGTTGAAACCCCTTTGGACTCGGCGTATTTTACCATCTGAAATAATTCTGGATTAAGCAGCGGCTCACCCCATCCGTGCAGGGCAACATGCCTAAGATTGGATGAATCAAGTACCTTTCCAAAATCTTCAAGGGAAAGCAAGACAGTTAATTCATTCAAATTCGGGCGTATACATATCTGGCAATTCAGGTTGCATCTACGCGTAGGTTCAATTTGCAAGGTTGTAGGTGGATATAAACGATTCATTTATTCAGTTAGCCGCTTTCGGCAGGACTTTTCTGACAGGATAAACAGGATTTACATGATTTTTATTTATCCTGACTATCCTGTTGATCCCGTCAAAAAATGGAAATTCCTATACTTTCAATTAGCCGCTGCATTCTCTTTCCTGCGAAATCCTCCACGGACAAAGTTCCAGACTAAACCGGCGCAAAGGACTACAATGGCGCTGATATAAGGCCACAGATTGCATACCCCGTGGCAGCCACTAATTCGTCCTTGTGTTAAAACACTGATTGGTAAACACATAATTTTTTATCTCCTTTAAAAATCAAGCTTATATTTCTTTTAATAACTTCTCTGTTTCTTCGATTATTTCCTTATATTCATCCTTTTTTTTGTATTCTTCGGCCAGTTTTATTGTTTTCTCCAAATATTCTTCTGCTTTTCCCTTATCCCCTATTTTTAGATAGGTGACACCAATATTCTTTTGGGCGGTTATATATTTTTGAGGATATATTTTTGATTCTTTTATTTTTTCAAAATCAGAAATTGCTTTATCATATTCCCCAAGTTCAAGATAACACAGACCTCTTCCTTCATATCTAACCCTTCCTCCTCCTTTCTTCTTTTTACTATAGACTCGTATAGCATTACGAAATTCTTTTTCGGCTCTTCCAATGTCTCCTTTTTCCTTGTATATCATGCCCAGATATCTCCAGGCATCTCCTTCAGAAGAACCATATTTATGTTGAGGGGTTTCTGTGGTAGCATATAAATCCAGGCATTTATTGTAATTCGTGATTGCTTTGTCATATTCCTTTAGTTTGTAATAGCAGAATCCTTTACCCGAATAATCACTCGTTTTTGGCTTCTCACTTATAGCAATTCTCCTGTCATACCATTCAATTGCTTTTTCGTATTTCTTCAAACTTTGAGCAACATGTAGTGCATAGCCCATTCCAAAGGTTGGCCCTTGTTCATGGAAGGTTGCCATAGGATCAGGAACCAGATCCATGAATTTCTTATAGCTCGAATATGAGTTCTCAATTTCTCCCAACGATAGATACGTTCTTCCCATAGGTGCGAACATCCCACCATATCCTTCCTTGCCCACGACCTTTATAATTTCTTCCTTACGTTCTATCGCCTTCTTGTATTCCATTATCGCCACTTTCCAATTAGCGTGCCTGTAAAAGAGATTGGCTCTTCCGGCTATAGCGAGAGCGCTATAAGAAGAATCTGAGTCGATTACTTTTTGGAAATCAACAAGGGCTTTAACAAAATTATATGTTTCATCAGGGGAAAATCCGGAAAGCTTAGAACTATCATCGACCTTTTTATTCCAGTGATGGACAAAACTACTGTAAGCAAGCCCCCTGTTGTAATAAGCCTCCATATCATCAGGGTTTAATTTTATGACTTTACTGAAATCAGAAATTGCTTTCTTCAGCGACTCTTTATCTTTATGTTCTCCTTTTCTCCAGTATGCTTTTCCTCGGTTAAAATAGGCATCTGTAAAGCCAGGTTTTAGTTCTATTGCCTTGCTAAAATCAGAAAGCGCCTCATCATAGTTTCTGAGTTCATAACAGGCCAGGCCACGGTTATTGAACAAACATGAATCACCGGGCTTGGCTTCTAATCCCTTATTATAATATTTGATGGCCTCCTGGTAATTCCCCTTTTCATATTCCGCAATGCCGAGATGTTTATCGTCGTCCGGTTTTTCTCTGCTACCCATTGCGCTTACCATAGACCAGACAACCAATACTATCAGAATGCCTAAGACTATGCCTATTATATTCCTTGTTTTTTTACTTTTACTTTCCATTGTTTTTTCCTTCATCAGGTTAAGGGAGTGACGGAAACCTCTATTATGAGAAATGCCGTGCCCGTAAAGATATGAGCTTGCGGGCACGGAACGCCGACACAATTATAAAGTTATTTTCACTCCGCATAAAAACTCGGCGCCATCTATATCATATTCATCCTCGATGTCTTCCTTGCCAAAAATATTATCCACCCGGAAAAATATTTCACCATACTTGGTAATATCCTTGGTTAGAGCAAAATCAAATATGGTATAAGCTTCCAATCTGGTGGTATTTTCCTCATCATCGTATCTTTTGCCGATATATTGACCGGAAAAATTCAAATTGAGGCCAAACTCAGGTAATCTCCAGTTAAGTTCTGCATCCACCTTGTGTTTTGGTTTCCTTTTGAGTTCGTTATGGGTTTCCTCATTTTCTGTATCGAGATAGGTATATCCCAATCTACTGGTTAGATTATCCGTTAGCTGATTGATTAAACTTGCCTCTATACCCTGAGTAGTTGCTTCATCTATGTTTTCCCAGTACATATCCCAGGGAGGCCTCCCCCCGCTTACTGTTCGAGAACTTATCAAATCTTCGATCTCGTTCCTGAAAAAGGAAACTTTACCAAGGTGTTTCTCGAAGAATGTATACTCTGCACCCAATTGATAACCGACAGATTTTTCTGGTTTTAGATCAGGATTAGCATGGACAAGCCATGGGCCCATCCTCCAACCATCTGCGTAAAGTTTAACGAGTGTGGGGGCCCTGAAAGACCGACCTGCCGAACCTCTTAATTTAAAATCCTCAGTTACCCTGTAAAGCACACTTGCTTTAGGATTGACCTCTGTGCCCCATCTGTCGTGATCATCTACCCTGGCGCCCAGGACAAAGGTAATGGGCTCAAAATCTATCTCATCCTGAATAAAGAAACTATTAGTAGTCTGATCAGCCGAGTATTGCTTTCCTTTATCATCTACTTCTCCTTTATAGTAGTGATAGCCACCGGTTAGAGCATGTCTATCTAAGATTAATCGGCTATAATTTATCTCTCCTTCATAGTTGTCATTTTCCCAATCTGTTGTCTTATCATCCAGATAGTGTTCATAATTGAACCAGGAGCCTCTCAGGCTTAATTTTGATAATTGGTCAGGCTCCCATTCCCAGACAGAATTGAGGCCGACTCTTTCCTGGGTCCTGTCCTGCATTTCCGTGGCAGAAATTCCCTCTTTTGTTGTATGCTCAGAGTAATAGGGCTTGACGCTTAGTTTCGATTGAGGAGTAAAGTCATACTGGAAATTTCCCTGGAAAATATACTCATCATAGTGATCACTTTGTTTTTTTCCACTACTAATGTATTCAGCCTCTACGCCATCAGATTCCCTGTAGGTGAAATTGAGAAAAGCGCCAAACTTATCTTTTTTAAAGCCGCCGCTTGCCTCATGAACCTGGGTTTTCCGGCTGCCAAAGGCAGTGGAAGCAGAAAATGCAGGCTTCTTGGGAGCAGACCTGGTAATGATATTGACCACCCCGCCTATGGCATCACTTCCATAAAGAGCAGCCGCAGGTCCTTTTACTATCTCGATTCTTTCAATCATCTCTATAGAGATTTGCTGTAAATCTATAGCAGCGCCATGTCCTCCTAAGAGTCTTTGGCCATCTATTAGTATCAGGGTGTGGCTTGCATCAAGACCCTGAATTTGCACCTTTCCTTTATCACCCCAACTTCCACCAGATTTTGTGATCTTTATTCCGGTAAGATGTATAAGAGCATCCTGAACAGTTTTGATATTTTTGGCCTTAATCTCCTCTTTGGTAATAACCTCGGCGGCTACGGGCACATCACCCAGGGTATGCTCGGTTTTAGTAGCTGTGACAACCGTTTTCTCGAGTTCAACTATCTCTTGCGCCTGTGCCCCAAAGGCAAAGGCAAAAACTAATGTAAAGAAGCATATTATTGTTTTGAACTGTTTCATCATTCGTTCTCCTCCCTATTCATGATAAAAATTGACAATAACCCTCAGCTCTGATAGAAAAAAGAACTGAGGGGGGGTAGCCTGGTTAGATAGATATCTAACCAGGCCTGCCTCCCACCGGAAAGGCGGTCTTGCTCCTGGCTGGGGAAGCCGCCTTTCCACCCAACAAATATTATTATCACCTCCCTTGTTTCGAGTATTTTGTATCTTTTTTATTCTTTATAGACAGCATCTGCCCATACCTTCAAAATTTTTGGATACTGAGTTATCGAAGAGTCCATATAGAACGGAAGGGTATAAATCGCATGGTCTCTTATGGCTGTGACCTTTGCTAATTCAGGGTGCCTCTTTAAGGCCTGTACAAGATTTTTTTGCACAGTATAGGAGTTTCCATATGTTACAATAATATCAGGATTTGCCTTTAAAACAGCCTGCCAGCTCTTAAGCGGAAAATACCCTTTATTTACTTTCGTATCCTGTTTTTTGATCAGGCTTCCCACATTTACACACCCTAGCGGCTCAAGGAAAAACCGGTCAGAATAGCCTCCCGGCGCTTCGACACGGACACCACGTTTTCCCCAACCATGCAGAATCAGAATCTTTTTATCTGCTCTGGTGGCGGGAATGGCGTTTCTAATCCTCTTGAGCGACCTTGTGTATTCCCCGGCGAGACTCATGGCCTCATCTTTCCTTCCAAGCGCTTTGCCTATTTCAAGGATAGCTCCGGGCACCCCTTTTGAAAAGTTTATGACGTGTATATCGTAGCCATATTCCTTTAAAGGTTTTAAAAATTTATCCGTCCAGTTCCAGTCTTTGTTGATGGTGACACTGCCATCCTCAATCAGGATTAACTTGACTTTATGTTTATCCGCTGTTTTGATGATTGAATCAACTGTGGCGCATCTGTAACATCCAAGCCTGGTCACAGTAGAAAGCTCTTTTTGGGTCATAGGCCAGCAGCAACGCGCACTGTAGGCAACCGGCACAGTTCCCAGACGATAGGCAACATCTGTAATCCTGTCGGATATAAATATGGCATTGACTCTCTCACACCTGTATTCACTTCTCGCAGCAAGTGGCGTAACACAAAATGTAATAAGACCCAATATCGCCGCAAGAACTGCCACTGTTTTCAAATAAAAACTTTTCTTCTTGATTTTCATGTGATTGCTCCCTGTTTAAAACATTATCTTTACCCTGCCAAAGATCATCCTGCCTGGCGTCTCCCACTGATATGATTCCTGCCAAACCTCGTCGAAGATATTTTCGACCTCTAAGGACGCCACTATAAATTTAGTAATATCTCTGGAAACTTTGACATCAAAAGTTGTATAAGCGTCGAGCTTCTGGTCATTTTCCATATCATCATAACGATCGCCCACGTAACGTTGTCTTACGTTAATGGTAAACATATCCGGATTGGTATAGGTAAAACCGGAATTGAAGCGGTAGCGAGGCTGGCCGTCAAGCCTGTTTCCCTCGTATTCCGGCTTGTCTTTGTACTCTCTTATCTCTGTATGGAGGTAATTATAATTGGCATAGAGTTTGAGTGATGCAACGGGCCTGTATTCTGCTTCTAATTCGATGCCGCTGGTTTCCGCCTCATCTATATTTTGCCACTTATAATACTTAACCCCTGCTTGTGTCTTATTGTAAATCCTGGCCATCCAGTCATTTATATCATTGTAAAATCCGGTCATGCGTAATGTTACTTGATTCCCGAAACGCTGCTCTATTCCTGCCTCATAGCCAATAGTATATTCCAGGCCCAGATCAGGGTTTCCTTCGTTAAATTTCCCTGGGGGACACTCCCATGTGCCATACAGGGAATATAGATAGGGGATATTGGATGCCCGTCCCACAGAGCCCCGCAGAGCAGTCGAATCGGTCAGATGATAGACCAGCCCCAGTTTTGGATTAAACTCCTCACCTGATTTATCAGAGTATTTCTCGCTTGTGCCTGCTGAATCATAAAAAGAGCCATCAGATATCTTATACCAGTCCATCCTCGCACTTAACGTAGCAAGGAGTCTTCCAACATCAATCTCATCCTGAACAAAGAAAGCTCCACGATATTGCTTCCCTTCAGTCCTGGTTTTCCGGGCAGAGATTTGCCAATCGCAGTTATTTTCCATTTTGCCCAGGCGATGATCTGTGCCAAACGTGAAAAGATGAGCTTTTTTTATTGGAACGCTGATGCTTATCATGCCCCCTATGTCCTCAACCGGAATTTTGCTTATCATCTCAATGGCATCATAAGCCTTCCCTGCTTTCGGCTTTCGATCATAGGTAAATTCGAAGTCTTCATCCAAATAATAGAGATTGGCAGAAATATTCAACTTGCCTTTTTTCTCGTAACTAAGGCTTGTCCTGTTTCTTTCAAACTCATTATAATTGTATTTTCGTCCATTGGAAATATCGTCATCCCAGTAAGAATACGAAAAGGCAAGGGTCGAGGACGGATCAATTTCATAGCTCAACCTGGCAAAGATGTTGTCCGCATCTCTATACTGATCTACGATAGCTTCCCTAAATTTCTTCTGAACCCACGCAGGTTTTGTGGCAATAAAGGAATCCGACCAGGGATTATAGCCATCCGTTTCGAGATGATTATAGTAAAGCTGATATCCAAATTTCTCTTTTGCCGTGCCGCTCAGGGTCACGCCGCTGTTCCAGGTATCGAATGTTCCATATGAACCATCTGCTGTTGCTTTCAGCTCTTTACCCGGTTTTTTGGTAATAATGTTGATTACCCCTCCCATGGCGCTTGTCCCGTAAAGGGATGAATTGATCCCTCTTACCACCTCTATCCGTTCAATAAGCTCCACTGGAATTTCATTATGCTTTCCGCCACCACACGCGATCCGGTTTATGGGCATTCCATCCCTTAATATCAGGGTTCCACGAGGATGGGAAAAACCCCTCAGGCGGATGTGCGTGCATGAGCTGGATATGCCTCGGGGCCGTTTTACATCTATCCCCACAATATCTCTGAGCAGATCATCCGCATAGCGGGCAGAAGTAGCTTCAATCTCTTCTCTCGTTATTATCGTAACGCTGGCCGGCGCATCCTTTACCGCTTTCTCAGTACGTGTGGCTGTAACGACAGTTTTTTCTAATTCTACCACTTCCTGCGCCTGCGCCGGAAAGACGCAAGCCACAACCAGTGTTATTAACAAGCACAATACTAATTTAACCTGTTTCATCTTAGTTCTCCTTTGTTAGGCCAGCACGGCCCATACCTGATAATTGACAATGACCCTCAGCTCTGATAAAAAAAACGAATAGTATTATCACCTCCCCTACTCTTTCCGCTCTTGATATTTCACTTTAAACTTCACAACAATTAACAATTAATCAATGATAACTATACAGTCCAAAGTTCTCTAAAAAAGTCTTCAAAGTCCCCCTTTGAAGGGGGATTTAGGGGGATGTAATTTCGGGGAAATACTACTAAAACACCCCCCTGCCCCCCTCAAGGGGGGAATAAGTTGTGGTTTAATTATTTCAGTATGTTACGAGAACTTATGACTCATGAGTGATAACTGAACATTGATAATTGATAATTTCTATGGTTTTACCTCAAACGTCAAAATGGCCTGATAACTGTACTCATCATCTTGACTCCTTGGAAAGTAAGGCTACCTGTTTCAGCAATTCTTTTGCTATTTTCCGGTGTTTTGGAAAGCGAGTTGCCTTTTGAAATGCACTCCTGGCCGTCTCTTTTTTATCCATCTGCAAGGCGCAATAGCCCGTCATCAGATATGCCCTGCCATTTTTGGAGTTAAAGCGAGCGCTTTGATTAAAGGCATTATAGGCTTTATCGAAATTGCCTTGTTCGTAAAGCACCTGGCCCATAGTAAACCAGAGGCCTGATGTCGGTTTTTTCTCAAGGGCTCTGTCCAACACTTCTATAGCCTTTGCCGGCCTGTGGGCGCCGATATAGGCTGAGGCCAGTTTATCATAAATAGCCGGGTTGTTTCCCGAGGTTAGGGCCTTTTCATAATACCCTGCCGCGCTCAAGGGCACTCCAACAGCATTATAGAGATCCCCAAGGAGCATGATATCCTGTTTTGTTAAGAAGGTTAAATAGGAATGCACCGTGAGCGCCGCAACAGCCGGTTTGTAATCACTTTCCTGCAAATGGAACTGTGCCAGAATCTTCCACCAGCGGGGGTCGTTTCCGTTTTTCTCCAGCAGCCTGTGGATTACCTCAAATGCCTTTTCCTTGATCTGAAGATCCATACATACCTTTAACAATGCTTCAAGCCATTCTGTCTTTGGGGCTCCTATCTCACCTGATACGAGACGTTCTAAATGAGGCAGGGCCTTTCTCTCCTTTTTTGCCATGATATAAGAAACAGCCGCATAGTAGAGCAGGGAATGTTCCTTTTTCTCATTGACTTCATACGCTTTTAACAGGCAATTTCCGGCCTCATCATACTGTTTCAAGTCAAAGTAAATTTTGCCCATATTTTGCCATGCCGCAGTAAAGCCCGGATACAAATTAGCAGCAGCCATGTAGTGTGGGAGGGCATCTCTGTCTTTGCCTGCCACTGCAAGTGCATTGGCTAAGGTGAATTCCACAAGATAGTGCGGCTTTTTGGGGTTCTTTTTAATAAATTTCTTAAGGCATTCTTCCGCTTTCAGGTAGTCCTTTTTCTCCATTAATTGCTGGGCCTCATAAACAACTTTTTGAACTGCCAGTGTCAATTTTGGCGCTTCACTTTCAGCCCACGCAGGGCAGCAGGAAGCTGAAAGCAGTAGAGCTGAAAGCAAGAAATTTTTCATCGTCATAGCCTTGAGTATTTGGTTTTGAATTTTGAATTTTGAATTTTAGCTTCACGCCCCCTCTATATCGAATTGAATCGTTGTGATTACCCAGGTAGAAACTGCATGGCCACGAACTTCTCCGGGAGAAAATCTCCATGAGGGAAGGGCCTTGAGCACACTGTCATCAAAAATCCCGGGTGGGGTTGACCTGAGTATCTTGATATTGCTCACGTAACCGTTTTCATCCACCAGGAATTTAATATCCACCTTTCCAGTGATGTTAAGTCGCCTGGCGCGGTAGGGATAGATAGGTTTCATTTTGAAAATTGCCATGGGCATCTGGTCCACTTCGCCCTGGTCATAAAAGTCTTTAAATGGAAATACAGTAGGTCCCTTGGCCGGTGGGGCTACCGGCATGCCCCCTGCGAGCTTAGGATTGATCTCAAAGCTCAGGCGGGGCATTTCCATCTTTATCTCTTGTTTCCTGAAAACCTTATGCCGCAGCCTGACCGTGGGAATAACCTTTTCAGGAGGTTTTTTCTCGGGCATCTTGTCTTCTTTCTCAGGCACCGGCTTTTTGGGCCTTATCTCCACCAAATTTACAGAAACGATGGTTTCAAGATCGCTTTTACTCAAGTCACTCTTTACAAAATTGGGCAGGAGAGCAAATAAAAAGATATTAATTAGCAGGGCAAGCCCCAGAGCTACAAGATTTTGAATTTTGCATTTTGCATTTTGCATTTTATCCAAAAAGGGATTTCTCTTGAAAATCAGACAGTTCATACGTAAACTTCCTGTAAGCGTTCACCGAACGTCGAAATTAGAAATTAGAAATTTGGCCTTCATGCTTTTGTACTGTTGATGAACGCATTCAATTTTGGGCAGAGTTTTTCAACTATTGCTTTGTATTCTGTCTCGTTTGACTTATGCCATGTAGCACCATCTGTGCATAAAATGCACCCTACATAACTCGTTTCATCCCTGCCTGTGCGTGCCCGCACGCAGACAGGTCTCCCAAATTTCTACTTTCCAATTTCAAGTTTCAAGCCGTGAACGGCTACAACTTTTTTAACTCTCACCAGCCGATTTTGAAGCGGCCATACTAACGTTCCTGGCCCCGGCCAGGCGGCACTGGTCTATCACCTGAATAACCACGCCTGTACGGCTGGCTTTGTCAGCCACAATAACTACAGCCCCTTCTGGATTCTCTGCCAAACATCGCTCAATGTGTGCCCGGACGCTTCGAACGTCGATTTGCTTTCTTTCCAAAAAAACATGTCCGTTTGCGTCAACTCCGATAAGGATGTTTCCCTTCTCCTTGAGCGTAGCAGTTGAAGCCGTGGGACGCTGAACATCAATTCCGGTTTCCTTTACAAAGCTCGTTGTAACCATGAAGAAAATCAACAGAATAAAGACCATGTCAATAAGCGGGGCCATGTTGATCCCTTCGGTTTTGCTGCTCCGGCGGAGAGATCGACGCACGTTTATCATTTATACATACCTCTTCAGAGTCATAACTACCTCATTCAAACGATTTTTCAAGCGGTTGGAGCGGCGAATAAGAAAAGCGCTCATAAAAAGTCCGGGAATGGCCACAAGCAGTCCGCTCTGGGTGGTTATCAGGGCCTCGGAAATGCCTCCTGCCATGGCCTTGGCATTGCCTGTGCCAAAGATAGCTATCACATTAAAAGTAGTCATCATGCCGGTCACCGTTCCTAAAAGGCCGAATAACGGGGCCACAGCGGCCAGCACAGCGATAACAGAGAGATAGCGTCTGAGAGGAGACATCTCTCGCATTGCGCATTGATCAAGTATGTCTCGATCCAGCTTCTTGTTGCCTGTGCGCTCTTTGAGAAAACTCGCTACAACCCGGGCTCGAAGTCCATTTGAAGTCTCTGGCAAAGGGGCGCCGGAAAGTATCTTCACTGCCTCTTTCATATCCACATCATCTCTATCTATCCGACGGAAATAAAGCGCCCGTTCGACTATAAGCGCCCACATCCAGAGGGAGATCAGGATGAGTGGGATCATCACCGGCCCACCCGGGCGGAGGTATTCATATGCATCTGCAATAATGTCCATTTTGAACTTAGCTCCGCAATTGGTCGAGTAGTCGAGTGGTTGATTCGTTTCAACGACCTTACAATTAACATTGACCTCTGACTTCCGACTTCCGACTTCTGATCTCTGACCTCCGACCTCTGACCTCTGCCCTCCGACCTCTGACATCTGATCTCTACTCGATAAAGGTTATTTCTCTGTGAATAATGTTGCTCAAGCCTACAGCCTTTTCCTCCATATCCCCGACTATGTGCTCCACGCGCCGGCTCAAAAAAGTGTGCATCAACATTATCGGAATAGCCATAGCCAGACCTAACATGGTGGTGACCAGGGCCTCAGAAATACCGCCGGACATCATACGGGGATCACCGGTGCCATACAGGGTAATGACGTGAAAGGTGCTGATCATGCCGGTCACCGTGCCCAAAAGCCCTAACAAAGGAGCAATCGCCCCCATAATGTTAAGTATAGGCAAAAACCGCTCCAGCCGGGGAAGCTCTTTTAAGATTGCCTCCTGCAGCACACTCTCCAGGGTCTCCCTTTCTTCGGCCCTGGCGCCCAGTCCTGCTTTCAAGACATTATAGACAGGCCGTCCTTTTTTGTCCTTTGCTATGTCATCACACTCTTTCCATTTTCCTTCCAGAGCCAGTTTATTGACTTTCCCCATAACCCGGTCGGTATTGGCGTGAACGCCTTTCAAAAAAATAATTCGCTCTCCTGCTATGATAAGAGCAAAGAGACCAATGGCTAAAATAGGCCAGACTATGGGTCCGCCATTTTTGACCTGATCTATTAGGGTAGATTTATGCGTGATCTGTCTGAGGGCTGCTCCCCCGGAAAAATCGAGGATGACATCCTCTGTCTTGCCATGCGTATATTTTTTGAGATTCCGTCTAATAGACCATGAGGGAAGGGCGGATAGAGCAAAGAGTTGATGGCTGTTCTCTGAATAGCGTAAAAATCCTGTCTCATTACCGGTTGTATAAGCAGCGGTAAATTTCCCGATAGTCAAAATATCTCCGGTTTGCTCCATCCCTGAACGGTCAACAAATGACCCCTTGCGTATAACCACCTCGCCGGAAAGGGCCATTTCCTGAAAGAAAAGATCGGTTATGATTTTAAAATCATCTATCCCGGGAAAGCGGTCTTTATTCAGGATCGGTTTGAGCGGATTCAGACGTTCAGGAAAGCGTGCTGTCAATTGAGACTGTCTTAAGATTGTTTCAAGATCCCGGGCAACCACCCGCACTGTGCCGGAGAGCTCCCGCATGCCCATCTCATCATCTGATTGTTGATGAGTTAGCTTGATCTCCTTTTCTCTTAGCTTTTTAAACTCATCCTGTATGACCTCAATATCAAAGTTTAACTTCTTTACTTCAGCTTCCATCCGGGCAATCTCTTTTTCAACAGATGCGCGGTCTTTTAGAATTCGCTCTTTACTCTCTCTGTCTTCAGCCAAGGCAGCCGCATACTCGGCCCTTGCTTTTTTAGAGGCAGCCCGCATGTCATCTCCATAGGCCGAGACTGCCAAAAGCAGGATCAATATCAGTACCAGCCAAAGCCCCATGAGCATAATGTGCTGTTTTTCAGTCTTGTTTCGCTTGGAGTTGATCATAAAGATGGAAGTTCCTATACTGTTTTGAATTTTTTATTTTGGTCATTTGTATTTGTTTAGAATTTAGTCCCTGTTATGGGACGATCCTTCCTATAGGGAGCCTGACCAGATCGATAGTCCGCTCGTGACGGGCCATGTCCACGGCATTATTTATCTCTCGACGATATCTGGAAGAAAGAGATACCCATCTTCCTGCTGCTCGATCATAATGGCCCACCATCTTGCCATCCGGAGTCTGACAAAAAAGAGACAACCGGCCAAGCCTCAGGATATCCATCAGCACTGATTGACCATTCAGATCAATGGTATCCTGATAAACCTCTACGGTGCGGCCGTATTCGGCCTCTATCTGAAGGGCTTCCATGATTCTTCGGTACTTTTCAGCAGGCGATTTATCCGGCTGGGTTAGAGTCTCTTTGATTGAGTCAAGCCGAGCAGCTCGTTCATTTAACAAAAAGGGGGAATCCTTTTTGATTAACTCCTCAAGTTGCGCTACTACCGATTCAAGGTAAGATTGCAACTCCTCCCTGATCCGGGCCGATTCTCTGATTTTTCGCTCAAACTCTGCAAGCCGAGCCTTTTGGCTGCTAAGAGCCCTTTCGGTTTTGAGTTTGAGTTTTTCAAGATAGTCTTGATTTGCTTTCAAAGACCGGTAGCGGGCCATGAGCTCCGCCTTCTTTCCTGCCCATGTATCCTCTTTTTTCTGGGTTTGCTGGCGGATCTCAATTGCTTGTGTAACCTTTTTTTGAAGCTGATCCGCCTCTGTCCCGGCCCAGGACTGCCCATGCATAACAAGGAGTAAAAATAAAAAAACCACAGTAAAGTAAGCTGTTTTATGAAATCGGCTATAACTCATTGACTTCTCCTCAAACAAAAAAAGCGCAACTTAGATGTTTTCTGCAATCCAAGTTACGCCTTCACTTTCTCCCGCTTTTCGGTCGGAAAACCGTAAGACATCCCTTCAAGGTTTGATATCACTAAATAATTTAGATATTCCTAACAAAAGAAAAGTTCTATGTCAAGTTTTTTTAATATCAGTTTGCAGGGACTAGGGATCAGGGGGCAGGGGAAAAGAGGCAGGGGCTGGAGAACAGTCTTTCAGTTATCTGTGATAATTTTTAGAAACTATACCTCAATCTCAGAGAGACCATATAATTTTCAGTTTCTATTCAACCTCGAAGGTTAAGATGGCTGTGCTGTCTCAGTTTTCAGTTCGACAAGGCGTCGGTCCACTGCCGCAGAATAGCCGGATACTCCATCACGCTCGAATCCGCATAGAACGGCAGGTTATAGATAGCCAGATTTTTAATGGCCGGTACTTGGGCTTTGGTTTTCATAAATCAGCGCAATAAACCTTCAGTTCATCAAAAGGTTTACTCTCAAGAAAAGTTAAACCGCCTCTTTTGGCGTCACTTTCAATCATTTCATGAGTAAAGAGTGTTATTACCTGGCGTTGAGAGCACAGGATATAATAATCAGATTTAAAAAGGCTGATTTTATACAATTGTTTTATCTTCTCCTTGCCATTATATCCTTCGGCTCTAATTTCGACATCCCGGCCCTGGTCTCTTACTTTATTTAGCGCCCTGGCAATGACAGTGCATATTTCCTTGGATTTTCTTCTTTTACGTTTTACTGCCGGATCGCTGACTCTGGCTTTATAGGAATTAACAGTATGAGCGCCGATATGCCAATCACTTAGAACGCGCTTGCCGACTTTTGCCATGCTACCTCCTTTACAGGTGTCACACAAGCTCAAAAATCTCTTTCACTACCTGCTTTTTTGCGGTCAGTCTTTTAATAATATCGGTTCTTCCGGTTGCAGCTTTTTCTTCAACAAGGATCAGTTTTAATCCAAGGGGCACAATCTCTTTATGCCATCTTATCATGTCGATTAAAATCGATTCAAAATTATTGATCAAACGTTCCATGAATCCGTTCAGCCTGAACCTGTTTTCCCTGAAATATTTCAACAAACAGGCCACACATGAACTTAAAAGAGCATAAGACTCGATTTTAGATAAACTCTCAATTTCGACTGTTTCATGTTTATTAAGTATCTTTTTTGCATTCCATTTTGCGTACAGTTCATGATACTCAATAAACCTTGTGGTTGCTTCGGTTCCCACATGGCCGGACAAAATGGTAAACATGGTTTCATCTGTCAGCGAGTCGCCAAAAGAATCAAAACTTATCGAGGCATAAGTCCAGGATCTTGGCGAAGCCCAGGCATCTGATTCGAGCGGTGTCCCGACAAGACATTCAGGATAATGCCGCAAGAAAGTAATAATATCGCTGCGGATGCGGTTTTTGACCGCAAAGTCTTCCATCCACTGGTCAAAGTCAGCATGAATATTAATGAAAAATAACCGGTTTGCAACCGGAGCAAGGATCTCTTGAAAACCGGCCTTGTCATTCCCCCTGTTTCCGGCAAGAATGAGCGCCACATTATCCGGCAGCTTATGGTCGTGAACAGACCTGTATGTTAAAAGCTGAAACATATAAGCCTGAATCTGGCGGCTGCACAGATGGGCATCGTCTAAAAACATCACAACAGGGGAATTATTATTTTTTGGGGCAATATTGAGTTTGTCAAAATTAAAGATTTCAGGTCTTGACCACCTGATATATTCTGAGTTTATATCTTCATTCTTACCGATACCGGGAAGCCCTGTAATCTGCTCAAGCATAAGAGTGGCCATATAGACCACCCTTAAACCCCAGCCCCGGTCATGGCATATCTGGCGAATTACCTCGGACTTACCGATGCCCGGAGAACCGGACAGCCAGGGAATGGAGGTTAAATGCCCGTTTCTGCCGGCATCAAGCTGAAGCCTTACGCTTCGGATCACAAAATCTGCCGCTTTATTTAAATTAAGCCTTGTTTCCATTGAAGTCTCCCTGTGTTTGTTAAGTTGTAAGCGTTCACGGAACGTTGAAATTAGAAATTAGAAATTTGGCCTTCATACTTTTGTACTGTTCCTCCCAATTTCTAATTTCTAATTTCTATTTTAATCTCTCCCTAATTTCTATTTTCCAATTTCGAGTTTCAAGCCGTTAACGGCTACGTTTCAGGTTTAATAAAAATTAATCACTTTGCCGATAATTCCTTTTGGCAATGATTTGTTACGGGTCAGGTAGATTCTCGGCATCCAGGGAGCCAGAAGCTTTTGCACATTTCGGATATCTGAATCCATATCTGTGATGCCGATATAGACCGATGTCTCTTCTCCGTTGCCTGTTTTTATATATTGCATCACCTTTTCAAAAACTTCTTTATGGGACGTGCCCCCGCCGTGTCTTCTTTTAAGCAAAGCTTTTTTTTCCTCATTTCCGATTGATTCATACTCTCTGGTCCAATTGACATGAGTATCATGCTTGATGACATATATTTTTTTGTACATGTCTTTTGCCTGGCATATTATATCAATAGACATGGACACATCATGGTCACCAACCGACGCGGATTCGTCAATGCTTACAATCACAGTTCCAGGCTTTGGCTCATCAGCATAATCAGGCAGATAGGGCAGGTAGTTTTTATTGACAAGCCATGAAAGCCTCGGTTTTCCCCATGTCAGATCTGCCGACCTGTCGAGAGCGCGGTTTAATGAATCTTTCAGAATCCGTTTCCAGTCGGCTTTAACACCGGTAAGTGACTCTAAAAATCGTTTTGAAGCTGTGGTGCCATGTCCTCTTAATATCTCCTCTAACATATGACGGGCAAGGCTGGTATGACGGGCCATGTTTTTTTTAAATTTTTGCTTTTCCTCAATTAAATCAGGAACAACTTTTAATTTTCCGTTAACATCTTTTTGTATCCCTTTTTCCTTATCAGCATCTTCATCTTCTTCGCCGAACTTATCTTTTTTACTTGAGTTAAGGCTTCCTGCATTTAAATTCACTTCCACATCGTTTCGCTTTAACACATTATTACGAAGCCTTATGCGGGACTGAATAACCCGGGGCATGCCGCCTGTCTGATTACTGCTTTTTTTATTTTTGCTTTCCGCATCAGACAGCATTTCTTTTGTTATTCTCGAGACAACTTCAGAAGTTTTGTTTATTTCGTCATAGATGTCCTCTTCCAGCATATCCCGGTATCGCGGATCATAAAGAAAAGGCTCCTCGCCCAAAAACATTTTGTCAGGATCGTATTTAACAAGGTCTTTTTTTAAAAAGTCGTTAAGATAAGCAATAAGGGAGTCGGCCATATAATCGGTTGCCATGCCCCACAGGGCAGGGTCTTTTGATTTGAGCCTCTGATCATGAAGAAAAAGGGTGTGTATTGCTTCATGAAGCAGCAGAAATGTAACCGACTCTTCCATGTCTCTTGTCTGTATAAACCGGCTGGATCTGTTGATGTAAATGGTATCTGCGTTTTTAAATGCCGGAATATCTTCCGGCAGATCAAGAAAACAGATGTCATGGTTTAACAATTCAAGACCGATGGGAAGGGCATTCGGATCTCTTAACATCCTCGAAATAATCCGTTGTATGAGTTGGGTTTCGTTCATTTTGACAGCCTGTATATAAGATAATCCTGCGCCCACATATCCTTATACCTCATGCAATTTGCCTTAAGAGAACTGCACAGTTTATCGGTCAACTGAAAATTCTGCGAACTGTACCATATTGGAAAATAATCGCCGCACTTCTCAATAAGCATTTGTTCAACCGGCAAATTATTAAATGTTTTGCCCCAGGGAAACTTTTTTTCATCCCACCATGTTTCAAATAAATTGGAAAATTCCATAATCAGATACGGAGTATGTGTTTCCCACGGAAAACCGGACGGCTTCCACCATATATGAAAAAAAGCGCCGCAATATTTAATCAACAATCTTGTTGCTCTCGAATTCCAGTTATATTTATCAGGCTCCCACCACAAAGAAAAATACTGCGGGCAGTGATGGGCAAGGGCTGCGCACGATTGCCAATTGTATCGCTCTGGATCCCACCATATTTCGAAACAGTTGCTGCAATATCTCGCTAAACAACCGCTGAAATTCCAGTTGAAATGCTCGGGGTTCCACCATTTAGCAAAATCGGAAACCGCGCGAAGGTCAGAGCGTAAAGCCGGGCAGTTAGGCAAGATAAGGTCATGCCCAAAGGAATTAATCCGTGCCGGTAGATGACACATTGTCTATAATTTCCCTAACAATTTTTAGCATTGCTTTCATCTGGGTGTAATTCAAGACTGTTGGTTGAGCGAACACAGGAAATCCCCCTAAATCCCCCTTTTCTAAAGGGGGATTTTCAACCATTCCCCCTTTTCTAAAGGGGGACTTTCAACCATTCCCCCTTTTCTAAAGGGGGTTAGGGGGATTTTACCAACGGTCGGGAATTACACCCCTTTCATTTGATAAGGTTTTGCGATAAATCCTCTGACTTCAAATGACAAGCGCTACAGAAAACGTGGCGTAAGAACACATGACACTTTGTCTGGTGCGCTCTGCGCTTTAATGGATGCTTGCGCCTTTTTGAGATTCCAGAAGCGCTTGTGAAATAGTGCCCAGACCGGAACCGGCCAGCATCTGAACAGATTTCCTGTGCTTTTTACCCATTTTCTTGACTACCGAACAGGCGTTATGGCTGTTTATGTTAACCGGGCATAGGACAATATCAGCCCGCCTTATCCGGTTCTCAAGCGCTCTTTTGCCTCCCTTCATGTGACCGTCATAGTGTTCAAATATGCCACCATTCTCTTCAATCAACTGACGGTAAAGGGATTCCATCCTGTCTATACCACCTACAATCAAGATCCGTTTCCGGCAAAGATCAAAGGACGGGCAAGTCTCATCACAACGATTCAGTGCGGAGATCCGGATAACAATCCTTTCCATCTCCTCTTTCAAATGGTCGTTCATCTCGCGCTGGCTCTCAAATTTTGACAGTAACTTATTGTTTTTGCTTTGGAGGGTCTCCTGTCCTCGTTGGTAATTCCATATTTCTCCTGTCAGGTTCGCCAGTTCATCATGTAATTGCTGGTTTTCAGCCTCAAGCTCGAGCATCCTGGTATTTTCCCGCGGGTTTGACAGCTCCTTTTCAATCGCAAGTTTGTCTTTTTCAAGAAAGGCATATTGTCTGCGCAATTCCGCCTGTTCCCTTTCCAATCTTTCATTTTCCTTTTTTAATGTCCTCCTTGTCTGGATTGACTCTTTAAACTTTTTATTCAGCTTTAGATTCACCTCTCGTTGAGAGGACAGACGCTGCCGTAATTTTATGTTGTGCCCGGCATTCAGATACAATTGCATATGAATGTCTCCAAAAATTGAGCCGATATCCTTTTCCTTCAGATCTGTCCGCGTGGCGGCAACCCACAGAAAACCGGCTATTTCACCCTTTTGAAAGTGTGTTTTCCAGGCATCTAAAAAGAGAGACCTGTCAAGGCCGGAAAATTTCAATATCTCATGTTTGAATTTCCTGTGCAGGTATGCATCTACACGCGTAGAAAGCCTGTTATTATCTGAGAGGCTGCGCACAAATATCCCGTGAATCTCATGAGCGCTCCGATTCTTGATGGAATATCCCACTTTTTTTAAAATCCTCTTCTGTTCTTCCAGGCTCAAACATGTGCCTACAACCGGACACTTGAAATGGCTGTGAATCATCCAGGCCCGGCGCCGTGAAATGTTTTCAGCACACTCTGCCTTAACCGGTTCAACCGGCAAAAAAGGATTGCCATCCTGGTTCAAATCTATGTGACTCATAATATTACTCCCTGGTATTTCCATGCAAAAACCCCCTTTCTTTCCTCTTTCTTTACTTCCCTCCGGATAAATAAAAAGGCGCAACCCAATGTTTTTTCCTCATCGAGTTACGCCTTCACTTTCCCGCCTGAGAGCGGGCCCGCATGACATCCCTGACTATTCTAATTTGATTCTATCAATACCTGTGTAAGTTTTTTACGTAAGGTCTCCAACCTCTTGGATTTAAAGGCCTTCCTGGTTTGCTCCAGTACATCTATGGTTTCCTTGACAGCCTCTTTCAGACTAACTTCTTTATGATAACATGATGGCAAAAAGAGTTCTTTTATATTCCCGTCGCACAGCTTTTGTTCCAGAATAGCGGTCATAAGATGGCGATGAATGTCTATTTTCAGGTGCAGATCTTCAGCGCTTTTCTCAATAACATTTATCACATCTTCTTTATTGGCGCGTTTCATAGGTTAGTATTACCTATTTTGGTTAGAGTTATCTAATTCTCAAAAGAAAAAAATTTATTCTACGATGATCTTTTCCGCCATTCCTCGGCCAATGGCCAGCCTGGAATCCTTTACCGCAATCATAACAGGTCCTGAACCGCTCCGGTTTAAGATTTTAAGAGTTACCCCTGGCACAAGACCTATGCTATAAAGCTTTGACCTGACACCTCTCCCCCCTCTTATATCTATAAGTGTAACCTCTTTCCCCTGATCAATCGTGCTCAGTACCATTATTTTATTTTTCTTCCCCCACCTTTTGCATAGTTTTTATCCTGACCTTGAACCCACCTGCAAATTCTTTCATCCTGGCTAAACATTTATCCGGTTCCTGACCATGAAGCCGGTATTCATCAAAATATTTCAGCCAGTCCAACCCTACCCTCGGGCAAAATTGAATAAATTCCATAAACTCTATAAACCTGTCGAGCGTTGAGGCGCTGACAGCATGTTCCATTTTGCAGGCCTCTTCATCGGCTGTTTTAAAATCTATATTTAACATATCTGTCAAAAAGCTTCGTAAAGTATGATGTCTCCGATGTATTTCTTTGCCGACATCAAGCCCTTTTTTTGTCAGTTCCAGGTACTCATATTTTTCGTAATCGATTAATTCCCTCTTGCTAAGGGTCTTGAGCATATTTGTAACCGTGGGCATCTTTACCCCAAGTCTTTTGGCAATATCCTTTACCCTGACAACCCTTTTTTCCTTACCCAGATTAAAAATAGCCTCCAGATAATCTTCCATAGCCGGTGTCAGAGGCTTTTTCAAGATATCATCTTTATTTTGCATAAACACCTTATTAGAAAGCCCAAACTATATTTTGTAAATCTAATTATCATTTGAAAATTTCCATGTCAAGCTTTTTTATTGCTTTATAAAATGTAAGTTTTGAAGCTTGACATAAGCTCTAAAAAAGATAAGCTTAAAAAAGTGGGTTGCCTCATGTTTGTGCACCTTATCGAACCGGTTCCTGCCGAGGTTAAGATGAAAAAAACCCAACAACCACTCGACCACTCGACCACTCGACGAGGTCTGAACCTTTGGAGGATGATTATGAAATCTTTAACAATATTTTGCAAATCCATAGAGGTAGGTTTGAAAACAGGTCCAGATATTTGCGATATTACAGATCAGATTAACAAGCTAACAAGGGAATCTAATATTGAAAACGGAACTCTTTGCGCCACAGTAATCGGCTCAACAGGATCGCTTACCACAATTGAGTTTGAACCTGGGGTTGTGGAAGACCTTAAAATGGCCATAAACAGGCTTGCTCCGCCTGATCTGGAATATGAACATGAAAAGGCATGGCATGACGGTAACGGCCACAGTCATGTCCAGGCTGCCTTGCTCGGCCCTTCAATTACGCTGCCGATAAGAGATGGCTCTCTCAGGCTTGGGACCTGGCAGCAGTTAGTAGCAATCAACCACGACAACAAGCCCCGTGCCAGAAAAATTGAGGTGACAATTACAGGTATAGCCGGAAAAATTTGATCTTAAAAGATACAACCGAACTTTTTTCTCATCTTTGGCTTTTCTATCTTGCCGGTGGGGCTTCTTGGCACATCGTCGAAAAATATTTTCTTAGGCCTTTTATATCTTGGAAGCCCTTCACAAAATTTAAACACATCTTCTTCACTCATACTTACTGCGGGCTTGACTTTTATAACTGCCGCAACAACCTCTACCAGACGATCATCAGGCACGCCGATTACCCCGACATCATGAATCTTGTTATTATCCATTAAAAAGTTTTCGATCTCAACAGGGAAAATATTCTCGCCGCCCGATATTATAACATCCTTTTTCCGATCAACCAGCCATATAAAGCCGTCATCATCCATGCGGGCAATATCCCCTGTAAGCAGCCATCCATCAATCAATGTTTCAGCCGTTGCTTCGGGATTTTTATAGTATTCCTTCATGACTCCTGGCCCTCTTACCATGAGCTCTCCTGATTCTCCTCTGGGCAAGCTTTTCATACTACTATCAACAATCATGCATTCCCACTCAAACCCGGGAAGGCCTATTGCACCGACTTTATGGAGGTTTTGCATTCCCAGATGCACACACCCGGGGCCTGTGGTTTCTGTAAGGCCATAATTGGTGTCGTAATCATGATTAGGGAAAATCTTTTTCCATTTTTTAATAAGGCTTGGAGGAACAGGCTGAGCGCCTATATGCATTAATCGCCATTGGTCAAGCTTATAGTCGCTTAAGTTTATATCGTTATTTTCAATGGCGACAAGTATATCGTATGCCCAGGGAACAAGGAGCCATACAATAGTTGCTCTTTCTTCGGAAATCGTTTCCAATATCCATTTTGGGCTAACCCCTTTCAGGATAACCGATTTTGCCCCGACAATAAAATTGCCGAACCAATGCATCTTTGCGCCTGTATGGTAAAGAGGAGGTATGCACAAAAAGTTATCTTTATGTGTCTGTCTATGATGATCGCGCTCAACTAAACAGGCAAATTCAAGATTTCTATGAGTTAAAAGCACGGGCTTTGGCCTGCCGGTAGTCCCTGAAGTAAAATACAGCGCCGCGCCATCAGATGGTTTGATTTTAACCTTTGGATTTATAATAGAGCCTGATAAAAAAACATCTTCATATTGCCTGGCATAATCCGGGCGTTTATTATCTCTGCCGACAAATATATAGGCAGCAACTGTTTTGTCTAAATAGGCTTTAATTGCATTTATCCTGTCGATAAATTCCTCTCCAAAGATAAAAACCTTTGCTCCCGCGGTTTCGGCACAGATCATGATATCATCGGCTAACAGCCTGAAATTCAGCGGAACAGCCCAGGCGCCTGAACGAAGTATGCCAAAATAAACAGGAAGCCATTCAAGAGCGTTCATCATAAGCTGGATGACCTTGTCTTCCTTTTTAATCTCCATGGCGATCAGTGAATTGGCGATGCTGTTTGCCTGGCTGTTGAATTCATCCCAGGTAATCTGTCTGCGTATATTTTTAGCTGGCTCTCTTTCGATAAGAGCGATTTCCTCGCCATAATCAGCAGCGTTTTTTTCTAATATTTCAGTTATAAGCATATCTTTTAAAAAAAATCCCGCGGCGCGTATTGCGGGCGGGATTTTAAGCAACCTCTATTTTATACTATTTTTTATCTTCGTCTTTTACTTCCTCGAAGTCGGCATCTACAACATCCTCGTCAGGAGTGGAAGGTCCGGGCTGAGCAGCGCCTTCCGCGCCAGGTTCAGCCTGCTGCTCCCCTTTCTGTGATGCCTGTTGATACATGGCTTCTGCCAGCTTATGGGAAGACTGTGTCAGCTCCTCGCTCAGGCGTTTGATTTCTTCCTTATCATCCCCTTCCATAGCCTTTTTAAGGCGGCTGATAATCTCATCAATTTTACCTTTAGTTGCAGTGTCTACCTTGTCTCCAAGGTCTTTCATAGATTTCTCGGTCGAATAAATCAGGCTATCGGCTGCATTGCGGGTTTCTACCAACTCCTTTTTCTTTTTGTCATCCTCGGCATGAAGCTCTGCGTCTTTGACCAGTTTGTCTATCTCTTCCTTTGACAGGCCGGAAGAGGCCGTAATCTGAATCGACTGCTCCTTGCTGGTGGCTTGATCCTTTGCAGACACGTTAACAATGCCGTTTGCGTCTATGTCGAATGTTACCTCAATTTGGGGGATACCTCTCGGAGCAGGAGGTATGCCCACCAATTCAAAACGTCCAAGTGTCTTATTGCCTGCCGCCATCTCACGTTCACCCTGGAGCACATGAATTGAAACAGCGGGCTGGCTGTCTGAGGCGGTTGAAAAAATCTGGCTTTTTTTTGTAGGAATGGTTATATTCTTTTCAATAAGCCTTGTCATAACTCCGCCCAGGGTTTCAATGCCCAGAGAAAGTGGTGTAACATCGAGAAGCAGAACATCCTTGACATCTCCTCTCAGGACACCTCCCTGAATAGCGGCGCCGACCGCGACAACTTCATCAGGATTAACCCCCTTGTGTGGTTCTTTGCCGAATATCTTTTTAACCCTTTCCTGAACAGCCGGCATGCGTGTCATGCCGCCAACCAGGATAACCTTATTTATGTCTTTGGTAGCCAGGCCTGAATCCTTGAGCGCAATACGGCACGGGTTTTCAAGTTTGTCTAACAAATTACTTGTCAGGGCTTCCAGCTTTGCCCTGGTTATCTTAATGTTAAGGTGCTTGGGGCCGCTGGCATCGGCAGTTATAAAGGGAAGATTAACATCTGTTTCCATAGATGTGGATAATTCCATCTTTGCCTTTTCAGCCGCTTCCTTAAGCCGTTGCAGGGCCATCTTGTCATTTCTGATATCAATTCCCTGATCTTTTTTAAATTCATCTGCCAGATAATCGATTAGCCTGAGATCGAAATCTTCCCCTCCAAGATGGGTATCGCCGCTTGTGGACTTTACTTCAAATACACCTTCGCCGATTTCAAGTATGGATATATCAAATGTCCCTCCACCAAGATCAAAAACAGCAATCTTTTCCTCTTTTTTCTTATCCAGGCCGTAAGCAAGAGACGCGGCAGTAGGCTCATTAATAATCCTTAAAACATTAAGACCGGCAACCTTTCCGGCATCTTTAGTAGCCTGACGCTGGCTGTCGTTAAAATAGGCCGGCACGGTGACTACCGCATCTGTAACCTTCTCGCCTAAATATTCCTCGGCTGTTTTCTTGAGATTTGCCAGTATAAAAGATGATATCTCCGCAGGGCTGTGAAGCTGGCCATGAATCCTTATGCGGATATCGCCATTGCTTGCCTGCTCCATCTTATAAGGAAGTATCTTCATATCATCCTGAACTATCGGTGATGCATACTTCCTGCCTATAAGTCGTTTAACAGCAAAAACCGTATTTTCAGGATTCGTGATAGCCTGCCTCTTTGCAATTTGACCGACCAACCTCTCCCCCTTGTCTGTTACCGCGACTATCGAAGGCGTTGTGCGGCCACCTTCGGGATTCGTAATTACCTTTGCTTTGGTTCCTTCCATTATGGCTACGCACGAATTTGTAGTGCCTAAATCGATTCCAATTATCTTGCCCATTATTTTCCTCCTCAATCTTGATGCTTAATCTATTTTATTATCTTTATTTTCAATGTCTGTGCTTTTTTCATTATTTGATTTAACTTTTGGCATGGAAACTACAACCATAGCTGGTCGCAGCAGCCTGTCATGCATCATGTAACCCTTTTGAAGCTCATTCATAACGGTATGTTCAGTATAATCATCTGTCTCTTCAGTCATTACAGCCTGATGAAAATTGGGATCAAAATGCTTTTTCAATGATTCGACCGGTTTTACGTTAAACTTTTCAAAAATTTTCAGTATCTCTTTAAGGGTTATATCAACCCCTTCCACCAAGCCGGAATTTGCCTGCTTAGCATCGCTTGAAGAATTTATGGCACGCTCAAGATTATCAACCACTGAAAGCATCTCTTTAATTAAGGACTCATTTGCAAATTTCCTGAATTCATCCATTTCTCGATCTGACCGTTTTTTGTAATTTTCAAACTCGGCTGAAACCCTTAAAAGACGATCATACGTTTGCCTGGATTCCTCTTGCGCAGCCTTCAGTTCTGCTTCCATCTCCTTAATTAACTCATGGCCTTTTTTTTTATGCTTTTTCGCTGTGCCGGTTTTTTTTAACTCTTTTTTTGCTGAATCAACTTCTTTAGTTTCAACATCTGTTTTTATTTTCTTTTCGTCAGTCATCAGCACGTATATGCTCCTGTTTTATATGAGACCTTTGCAAAACACCCCCTTTTGCCCAATTGAGCGCTGATGGTTAGCGCTGACGCTTCACTACGTGTCACTAAAGTGTCGGCGTCAGGCTCAAATTTTAAGCCTCGAAATACTCAATGTATTCCTACATTTAATCCGCCTGAGGCGGATCGCCTTCCTTGAACTTGAATCCGCCAAAGTACTCTGGCGGAAGCATTTTTCAAAGGTCTCATATGAAATATTTTAAGTTTTAAGCGTTAAGTTTGATGAATTCGAGTTTTTACGAATTCATCAAAATATTGTTTAAAAAAATAATACTATTTGGAATATTGTCAAGGCGGTAATTATACGTCTCGGAATTTCTATCCCCGCCTCTGGCGGGGCGGAAAATTCTTACGACTTTAGTCGAGTAGTTAAATAGTCGAGTTGTCGAGTTGTAAGAGTCCTTGAACCACTCGACTACTTGACTACTCGACCAATTGTGAGCGAAGCGAACTAAGTTCAAGGATAGGGTTAGAGGCATGACATTTTTAAAATGGTTGCGCACCCCCTGTCGAATCTTTTTCAGAAAAATATAAGCCAAGAAATTGACCGGGATCGATCCGCGACACAGACCGCATCGCTTATCGCTGCTTCCTTCCGGACCTGACGAGGTTCGCGACCGTCTGTTGCGCGGCGTCCGATCAGGATGACCTACAATTTTTCGGAATAAAAACCCTTTAGAGGGAATTCAGCCCCGCATAAAGCGGATTTCGGGAAAAGGGCACCGCTAGCTCCCCGCCTAGCACAACCATATATTATTTATAAGACATAACTTTATTTTTTCAAGAGAAAAAACAACTTTTCGTGTTTCTTGACTTTTTACGAAACCATCAAGTATATTCTAAAGTGATCGGTTCCAAGTTCAGGGTTCACGGGTCAGAGTTCAGGGTTGACAACCTTTGAACCTATGAACCTTGAACGGTGAACTTTCTTTATTGAGGCATTATCCTATTATTAACAGCAAGTTAGGGCTCTTCAACCGGAAACCCCGCCGCAGGCGGGGCTCAACCCAGGTATATGTATTATAGTTTTATTTAAATTATTTCTTGCTGATTGCCGCAAAATCTTTAATAATAAATATATCGCACCTTCGGTGCGGACTTGTAGCGCAGAGCTTTAGCTCTGCGATCATGTTGCAGGGCTGAAGCCCCGCCCTACGTTTGAAAAAAGGAAATTTCTATACTATAAATTTATGATACAAAAATTTTTGATACCGATATTATTAGCCTGTTGCCTTATAACCACCGGCTGTGCATTCTTTGTTGCCGGAGCCGGCACCGGTGCGGCAGTTTACACTTATAAATGCGGCGAATTAAAAAAATCGTATCAGGCATCTCTTGACAAAACAATCATTGCGACCGCCGCTGCTTTAAAAAGGCTTAAAATAACTATTACAGAAAAAACACCGGTCGGTATTACCGCAACAATGAAAGGCAAATGCTCCGACAAAACATCGGTTAAAATAAAAATTACAATGATAACAAACAGGATTACCGAGGTTTCCGTCCGTTCCGGCATTGTAGGAGTATGGAGTAAAAAGAAATCCGAGTTGATTCATGCCAGCATCGCTCAAAGGCTATAATAAGGAGACCTTTGAAAAATGCTCAATTTTGTTCAAGTTCAAGGAAGGCGAAAATTTTAAATGTAGGAATACATTGAGTATTTCGAGGCTTAAAATTTGAGCCTGACGCCGACACGAAGTGACACGTAGTGAAGCGTCAGCGCTAACCATCAGCGCTAAATTGGACAAAAGGGGGTGTTTTGCAAAGGTCTCATAAGATATTTTCTGCTGTAAAACAAGCAATTACAGCTTACAGGATGTTTCAACCCGGTGATTCTGTGCTGATATGTGTGTCAGGAGGACCTGATTCCGTCGCTCTTCTCCATATATTGCTTTCATTAGCTCCCGAGTTCTCATGCACGATTGGTGTTGCTCACCTTAATCACTGCCTTCGCAAAAAAGATTCGGATGATGATGCTGAATTTGTTGCATCCCTTGCCAAACAGCTTGATCTGCCCTGTTATATTAAGAAAAAAGATGTTCGCAAATATCAGAAGCAGCATAAACTCTCTCTGGAAGAAGCAGCCAGACGTGTTCGTTATGCCTTTTATGATCAGGTCGCGGAAAGAAACGGATTCAACAAAATTGCTCTTGGCCATCATTCTGATGATAATGCGGAACTTGTATTAATGTATTTGCTTCGAGGGAGCGGTCCCCTCGGTATTGCAGGGATACCCGCCGTGAGAAACTGCAAAAATAGCAACAGGCAGATTGTTCGACCCATGATAAATGTGAGACGATCCGAAATCATTGATTTTCTGAAGGCAAAAAAGTTAAGGTACGTTTCCGACAAATCCAACAAAGATATGAGATACCTCAGGAATAGAGTGCGTCATCAATTAATCCCTTTGCTAAAAGGATCATACAATCCCAGGATAGTCGAAACCCTTAACCGTCTTTCTTTAATTATAAGATGTGAAGAAAAATGGATTGAAAATAATATAAATTCAGTATTCGAAAAA
>JAPVVG010000120.1 GCA_028571455.1 Desulfobacteraceae bacterium
ATCCATATCAGGACTTTGTCAAATTCATCCCTTAGCTCTCTGAGAGCCTTTCCTCTGTGACTTACATGGCTCTTTTCCTGCATCGTTAATTCTGCAAAGGTCTTTTTAAGCGGCGGATAATAAAAAATTGGATCATATCCAAATCCATTTGAGCCGGCAGGCTCTCTGGCTATCAAGCCTTCGCAGCGGGCTTCATAAGTCAGAGCAGGCCCTGTTGGGACAGCAATTGATATTACGCATTCAAAGGCCGCCCTGCGGTCGGTCTTTTCTTCCATCTCCTGCAACAGTTTGGCGCGTCTTTGTTCATCTGTTGCGTTTTCTCCGGCATAGCGGGCTGAATGAATCCCCGGAGCGCCTTCAAGAGCCTCGACCAGCAATCCTGAATCATCGGCCAATGCCGGCAACCCTAAAATTCTTGCCGCAAAGCTTGCTTTTTTGTAAGCATTTTCATCAAAGGTGTTTCCGTCCTCTTTAACCTCTGGAATAGGGCCAAAATCGTCCAGGTTTTTAATATTAATCGGAAAGTCCTTTAAAAGGTCTCTAATTTCAGATGTCTTGCCTGTGTTTCGTGTAGCTATAACCAGTGTGATTAAATTATCCATCTTTTCCTTATATCATGTCTATTATGAATTTAAAACAGGAAAAACTACTTTGAACTGCTCATATCTTTTCCATTTCAAGCCATATCATAGCTGCAAGTTTGGCATCATCAAGCGCCCGGTGCCTTTGCATTCGTTCGCATGATTTTCCAAGCAAGTATCGACCTACTGTTTCCAGTTTATGATTGGATAGATCTGGATATAGCTTTCTGCTCATTTTCAGTGTGCATAAAGACCGATTATTCAAACTCATGCCTAATAACGCAAATTCATGTCTTAAAAATCCGACATCAAAACTTGCATTGTGGGCCACCAGTGTGCTTTTTGTGATGAAGTTGTAAAATTCCGACCATACCACATCCGGTTTGGGTTCACCCTCAAGCATTTCATTAGTTATGCCATGCACCTGCTGAACTTGCCAGGGAATCCTTTTGTCAATATCAATAAGGCTGCTGAATTCAGCAACAATACTTTGGCCTTCGATAGCAACAGCGCCGATTTCTATCACCCTGTCCCCATTTTGGGGCGAAAAGCCGGTTGTCTCCACATCCAGCGCCACATATCGATTAGTTTCTTTCATATCTATTACTCGTTATGAGATGTTGGTGCTAAAAAGTGCTTTGATTTTGCAAACTGATATTTTCCGTAAAGCATGATTGCTCCCTGCATTCGTATAGGTATCTTTATATATTTTAAATCGTTGCGCAAGCATTTTCTACTGGATATCGCTTGGGTTTGTAAAGAACAAAAAGGAAGATCAAATGCGTTTGCCCTGCCTGAGAAGGCTTAAACCCCTTGCAATAGCCTTATGTATATGTTAGTTTAGATTTTGTTAATCTTTGCTGATTAAAGCTGGATTTTGGGGAAAAGATAAATCATAAAAAAGGAGTGTGCTATGTTTGATCTTATTAAAAAGACAATGCTGACCGGTATTGGTCTTGCTCTTAAAACCAAGGATGAAGTGGAAAATTTAGCCGAAGAGTTAATAAAACAAGGGAAGTTGTCTGAAACAGATGGAAGAAAGTTCCTGGAAGAGCTCAGGGACAAATATGAAGATTCGCAAAAAAAACTGGAAAAAAGGGTGGAAAAAACAGTAACAGAGTTGTTGAAAAAGGCGAACCTGGTAACCGCAGATGAATTGAATGCATTGAAAAAAGAGATAAGGGAGCTGAAAAAAGCTGTTAGCGAAAAAGCATAGTTTATGTTTAGCATACGAAAAATTGGGGTTATAGGCCGTACCTATCGCCACCTGCAACGCTATAGACAGATCCTGACCGTGCTTTTCAAATATGGTTTTGGCGATGTTGTTGAAGTGCTGAAGATAGAACAGTATCTTGAAATCGGCCTTAATATGATATCAAAAAAGCGCCGAGATCGTCTTGAAAAGCTTTCAAAGGCGGAAAGGGTCAGGCTGGCCCTTGAAGAGCTTGGGCCGACATTTGTAAAGCTTGGGCAGATACTCTCCACGCGTCCTGATCTTGTGCCGGTTGATTTTATAAATGAACTTTCCAAACTTCAGGATATGGTGCCCCCGTTTCCTTTTGACGAAGCAAGCGAGATCATAAAGGTTGAATTAGGCGCAGCGCCGGAAGAACTTTTTACATCTATCGATAAAACCCCTATAGCGTCTGCATCGATAGGGCAGGTATACAGGGCGGAATTAAAAGATGGCGAAGATGTGGCGGTTAAAGTTCAGCGTCCCGGTATAAAAAAGATTATTGAGGTTGACCTTGAGATCATGTTTCACCTGGCAACCCTTATGGAAAAGCATATAGAGGAGATGGATCTTTATCGCCCTGTCAAAATTGTCGAGGAGTTTACCAGATCACTTGAAAAGGAAATAGATTATTCCATAGAAGCAACACACATGGAGCGTTTCGCAAGGGATTTTTTAAATGACCCCACTATCTACGTCCCAAAGGTATTTCGAGACACTTCGACATCTCGCGTTCTTACAATGGAATTTATAGACGGCATAAAAATTTCTGAAATCAGCCGGCTTGATGATGCAGGATATGACAGAAAAATCATTGCCGTCCGCGGAGCTGACCTTGCTTTAAAGCAGGTATTTAATAATGGTTTTTTCCATGCTGATCCTCATCCTGGAAATATTTTTGTGCTGCCAAACAACGTTATATGTCTGCTCGATTTTGGAATGATGGGCACTGTTGACAGGCAGACACGTGAGGACTTTGTCGATCTCCTCGATAGCGTGGTACATAAAGATACTTTAAAAGCAACCCGTTTGCTGCTGGAACTAACCGACCATGATGAAGAGCCTGATATCAAATCGCTTGAAAGAGATCTGTCAGATTTCATTGGGCAGCACCTTTACAAGCCATTGAAAGATATTGAAATTGGGAAAATGCTTCAGGGTCTGCTTGAAGTGGCGTCCCGTTACCGCCTCAGGATACCGCCTGATATGTTTCTTATGATGAAGGCCTTCAGCTCAACAGAAGGGGTCGGGCTTATGCTTGATCCTGATTTTGACATGATAGCCCAAGCAGCGCCGTTTATTGAAAGGGTAAAGCGCGCAAGGTTTTACCCCAAAAGGGTTGCCGGCGATATTGTAACTCTTGTCGCTGAACTGCTTAAATTTGTACAGCAGTTTCCTAAGGATGCTCTTGATATTACACGCCTTATCAAACAGCAGAAATTAAGCATCAGGTTTGAACACAAGGGTTTTGAGCCTGTGCTTTATACCTATAACCAGATAAGTAACAGGATATCCTTTTCAATCGTTATTGCGGCGCTTATCATCGGTTCAGCTATTATAGTTTTTGCAAAGACCCCACCTTTATTCAATGGATTATCCATAATAGGGATTGTTGGATTTATATCGGCTGCGCTAATGGGAGTATGGCTTCTTGTGGCTATTTTGAGAAAAGGCAGATTATAAGTAAGCGTTTACGGAACGTTGAAATTAGAAATTGGAAATTTGGCCTGAACCTAAAAGCTATGAACGTCCAACATCGAACGTCCAACATCGAATTTTGAATAAGGTATTATGGCATTTTATAAACCGACGGAGCGGAGCGACATCATTATTCGACGTTCGATGTTCGATGTTCGACGTTCATCTTTTCTCGTTCGATGTTCGACGTTCATCTACAATATTGAATAACCTGGTCCTTCTCCGCCTTCCGGGCATGTCCAGGTAATATTTCCGTAAGGATCCTTTATTTCGCACGTTTTGCAGTGAAGACAATTTGAAGGATTAAGTTTAAGCCGCCTTTTAGACAGGTTTTCATCCATCTCGATTTCATACACATTGCCCGGGCAAAATTTTGTGCAGGGGCAGCAATAGGTTGTAAAACACTCATTAACGCACAGATTTTGATCATGAATAATAATATGGCATGGCTGATCCTCCCTGTGCATGGTTTTGGACAGATAAACGCCGGTAAGTTTGTCAACATATAAAATATTGTCAAAAGCCTTTTTATCAGGAACAAAATTATCTACATCCCCTTTTGCAGGGTGTAGCGTCATGCGATCCTCCTTAATAGGCATCATGTTTTGTATGCCGCGGCCTTTGGTAAAATACTGGGCGCAAAGATGGATAAACTTGAGCAACCCTTTTTTTGACAGAGCCTGCGAAAAATTTCTTCCTTCATAAAGCTCCTCTTTTATCCAGCTTTTTTCAAACAGCTTATGATAGTAACCAAGAGTTTCCTGGGTGAAGCTGTTTTTCTCAAAGGCTTTTATTATTGCCTCTGCTGCCAGCATGCCTGATTTCATAGACATATGAACACCCTTTAGCCCGGGTGTATTTTGCATTGATGCGCTACCGCCTACAAACATTCCACCATTAACGGCAAGTCTGGGCATGGAATAGTATCCACCCGTGGAAACCGTCCTTGCGCCCTGTTCGATTACCCTGCCGTTTTTAATTATTTTTGATACAAGAGGATGTTGCTTGAATTTTATGAACTCCTCATAAAGATCGAGCATGGGATCATGGTATGAAAGGCCCACAAGAAATCCAAGGGATGCTTTGTTGTCTTCCATTTCATATATAAAACCGCCGCCCGGAGTATTCAGGCCCAGCGGGTAACCAAGGGTATGAATATCATTGCCCCTGCTGGTTGTGAAATAATTATTTTCTGGCAGTTGAATAACCTCTTTGATGCCTGTTTCAAAGACCTGCGGCATCTTTCCTGAAAAGATATCAAGCTTGTTTGCAATATCCTGCACAAGGCTTCCTTTTGCCCCTTCACCGAATACAGTTACTTTGGCCAATAAATCGATCCCAGGCTCAAAGTTGTCCTTGCGGGAGCCGTCCTTTCCCAGCCCCTTGTCTCCTGTGCGTACCCCGATGATACTCTTCTGATCCAGGGCATATAAAACCTCTTTACCCGCAAAGCCTGGAAATATATTTATTCCAAGCTCTTCGGCAATTCCGGCAAGCCATCTTGCGAACCGAGAAAGGCTTATAATGTAAAAGCCTTTGTTTCGCATATATCGCGGTGTATAAGGGAGACGATAATGTCTGTTTCTGGTCAGAAAGTAAAATTCGTCTTCTCTTACGGCTGTTTCAACCGGGCATCCTCTTTCAAGAAAATCAGGGATAAGCTCCTTCAATGCAACAGGATTTAAAACAGCCCCGCTCAAAGCGTGTGATCCTATTTCAGCCCCTTTTTCAATAATGGCTACCTCCAGGGTAGTTCCTTTTTGTTTGGCTAACAGCATTAATCTAATGGCGCCTGCAAGGCTTGCAGGGCCGCCCCCAACAAAAAGTATATCAAAATCGATCTGCTCTCGCTTTATATCCATTTTTTACAATACCATCGCCCTTAGTTTGTTTAAATTGGTTTTATCATAATCGCAAGTTGCGTTTTCCTTTGGCGTCTCAATAATCTTTGGAATATTTTTAAATCTTTTGTCGTTCATAAAACATTCAAACGCTTTTATGCCGATAAATCCCTGTCCAATATGTTCATGCCGATCAACCCTTGTGCCCAAGTCCTTTTTTGAGTCATTTAAATGTATAAAGTATAGATTGTTAATACCTATTATATTGTCGAAAAGGTTTATTGTTTTTTTGTATGACTTGATATTCCTGATATCATAGCCGGCTGCAAAGATATGGCATGTATCAAGGCAGATGCCCATTTTTTCTTTATTTTCTATTAGATCTAATATCGAGGCAAGCTGTTCAAAGGTATGCCCAATGCTTGAGCCTTGGCCGGCAACGGTTTCAAGCAGGAGGCGTGAACGTATCTCAGGTGTTTTAGCAAATATGTCATTTATGCTTTCAGCTATTCTATTGATTCCCTGTTTTTCCCCTTTTCCCATGTGAGAACCAGGGTGAAGCACGACAAAAGGGATGCCTAACATTGAAGATCTGATAAGTTCCTGTTTAAGCGCATGAAGCGACATGCCGTGCTTTTTGTTTTCATAATTAGCCAGATTTATAAGATATGAGCTATGTGAGGCGATTGCCTTAATACCGGTTATTATCTTTGCCTGTTCAAAGAGTTCTATCTCCTCTTGCGTCAGTATGCGTTGCTTCCATGTGCTTGCAGATTGCGTAAAAATCTGAAGCGCATTGCATTTTAGGGCCTTTGCCTCATACAGGGCGTTATGCAGGCCCTTTGCAATTGAGAAATGCGCTCCAAGCAGGCACGAGACCATACCGTTTGTATTACTTTTTTGATGCATATACTCAATATATTCCTCTGGCGGAAACATTTTCCAAAGGTCTTGGATACATGTGTAACTGCTAATTTTGTTGACAATTTGCCAAATAATGCTCTATTAATAAAGTCAAATAAAATATATGCTGTTTTGCAAATTTAATCAAACAAACAATTTTGGAATCGGATTTCTAACGCCTCAATTGGGAAGATTGCCGTGTTGAAACTATTGCTTATAGATGATGAGGAAGGCATTAGAAAATTATTAAGTATATCTCTTAGGAACGAGGGATATGATGTTATAACGGCTGATAACGGACAGAGCGGTATTGAACTCTTTGAACAGGAAGCCCCTTCTATTGTCTTGACAGATATTAAAATGCCCGGGATGGACGGAATTGATGTATTAAGAAGGATAAAAAAGATAAATCCGGATGCAGAGGTCATTATAATAACCGGCTACGGAGATATGGAGAATGCTGTCAAGTCAATACAGCTCGAAGCTTCTGATTTTATAGCAAAACCTATTAATGCGGAAGCTCTTTCCAAGGCTCTTCGGCGTGCTGAGGCAAAGTTGAAGGTCAAACAAGCGCTTAAGAATTATACATTTAATCTTGAAAAGGCGGCAGAGGAAAAGGCGGCAGCGCTTGAAAAATCGCGTAAGGGAATGAAAGCCCTTTGCGATATTACATATAATCTCAGTGAAAAGAAATATCTTGTCGAAGCCTTTGATCTTATCATCGAGCGAGTCAGAGATATATTTTCGTTTGAAGAGGCAATCCCCATTATCTTTAACGAAGCAAAAGACGAATTCATTAAGGTCGATGGGTATAGATGCTTGCAAGCAGAGGATAAAGAAGAGCTTATAACTACAATTAATTCGATGTCTTATTCAATGGACATTGCCGAACTGAGCACTATGTCCCATGGCTGGTTGAAAAACTTTGAAAATTATAAGTCTTTATCTGTTGTCCCGATAAATAGAAATGGTGATATTGCCGGCGGAGTGATTCTGCTTGCATCTGAGGGTAATGTTTTTTCAGGAGATGATTTACGCTTTTTTTATCTTATGCTGTCACAGGTTGCCTATGATATTAGAAGAATAGCGCTGAACGAGGAGAGGCTGAAGGGGTTGGATGATAAAGTCGAAATGTTTTCAGGCTTTGGGGGTATCATCGGAAAAGATCATAAGATGCGTCAGATTTACAATTTGATTTTAGATATAGCTCCTACCGATGCAACAGTATTGATTCAGGGAGAAAGTGGGTCCGGGAAAGAGCTTATTGCAAAGGCGGTTCATTTGCACAGCCATAGAAAAGACAAGTGTTTTGTTGTTGTGAATTGTTCCGCATACCCTCATACATTGCTCGAAAGTGAGCTGTTTGGCCACGAGAAGGGGGCCTTTACCGGCGCCACACATAAGAAGATCGGGCGGTTTGAATTGGCGAATGAGGGGACCCTTTTTCTTGATGAAATTGGAGAAATTCCACTGATGTCACAGGTTAAACTCCTCAGATTTCTTCAATTTCAAAAGTTTGAGAGGTTAGGGGGCATAGAAACTATTGAGATGAATGTCAGGATAGTAGCAGCTACAAACAAAGATTTAAACAAGGAGGTGGAAAATGGGACCTTTCGAGAGGACTTATATTACCGTTTGAATGTTATTCCGATAAATATTCCTCCGCTACGGGTGAGACGTAGTGATATATCTCTTTTAGTTGAATATTTTTTGCAAAAACTGAACTCGCGAGGGAATAAAAAGGTAAAAGGAATTTCTTCTGAAGCCATGAGCATGTTGATGTGTTACAGTTGGCCAGGGAATGTAAGGGAATTGGAAAATACTATTGAACATGCATTTATTCTTACCAAGGATGAATTTATCAGCGAACAGACCCTTCCGCTCAATATACGCCTTGCTGTGGACAAAGAGGAAAAGATAAGCTCCTTTCAGGAAAATGAAAGAAGATTTCTAACTAAAGTGCTGGAAGAATATCAATGGAACAAATTTCAGGTCGCAAAAAAGCTAAACATCAGCCGAAGCACGTTGTATGCGAAGCTGAAAAAATATAATATTAATTATGTGGATAAATAAGGCGGTTACCATGAAAGATAAACTTTTTGTTTTAATTGTAATATTCTTTTTGCTGATTTTATGTGCATTGTTTTTTTCTAATGCAGCTATCGCGGAAGAAAAAACAGCGGTAGCGGTATATGTTGGAATGAAAAAGTGTAAAGAATGTCATCCAGAACACGTGACGAGCTATTATTCTTGGAAATACTCAAGAAATTTCAGGATCATACAGATGAGGAAAAAAGATAAAGACCCAAACTGTCTTCCCTGTCATACCACGGGATACGGAAAACCAGGAGGATTTTCCAGTGTCCAAGAGACTCCAAGCATGATCAATAAGCAATGTGAATGCTGTCATGGTCCGGCCAGTCTGCATCTCAAGGCTCCTACCAAGCGCGAACATCAAGAGACGCTGAGTATTCCAAAGAATGTTTGCACAGTCTGTCACAGCGGCCACAAGCATCCCGGGTATTGTGTGACATTTGAAGACGAACGATAGACTACGATGGTAAGAGCGGCTTCTATCCGCGACGCTGTATCTTGTACGGGCATCTGTCTGCGTGCGGCACGCACAGACAGATGGGCAAAAACCTGTTCTGACAGGTTCAGGAATCTATGCCCTAATTTACTTTTGGTTTTGAAAGGGAATTCTCTTTATGTTCGGTAGGGTAAATTTAAAGGAATTCATATCAGGAAGTTTAAGAACCAGGATAATACTGGGCGTGGGTATAATCCTGCTTGCGGTGCTGGGCGCTTCAAGTTATTTTGATGTGGTTACCCAGGTTAATCGCCATATTGAAGAGAACGAAAAAAGGGCCATGGAAATAAGTGATACTGTTATGAAGAGCATAGAGTATCCCATGCTGGACGGGGAAATGGAACAAGTCCAGGCCATATTAGAGAGGCTGGGCACTCTGGAAGATCTGGAGATAGTTCATCTTTGCGATGACATGGGTATCATCAAGCGTAATGGAACAGACCGTTATGATGTCAACAGGAAAATCGTTTCTAAGATCACCCTGAAAGCGTTTAGCACAGGCAAATTAGCGCAGGGGATAGAAAAGTGCCGTCGAAATAATATAGATATCAAGATATTACGTTCCGCCATTCCTGTTTATAATGAGAAGGCATGTTATAAGTGCCACGGGGATGAGAAACCTCTCCTGGGGGTGTTATCAGTCGGGTTTAGCTGGGAGCCGATTCAGGAAACACTTGTCTCGGTACGAAACCAGAATATAATTATAGCTGTTATATCATTAACAATAGTCGGTTTTTTCCTGACCTTGTGGCTCAACAGATATATCATTCGACCTATTGTCCGGTTGACTCGGATTGCTGATGAGATTAGCCATGGAAGATATGTGTATATTTTTGAGAAATTCCCAAGGCGATATGTACGGTGCTGGAAGTTATTGAACTGTAACAAAACGGATTGTCCGGCCTATGAAAATGACACTATTCCGTGCTGGTATGTGCCGGATACATTGTGCTTTGGCGAGCCGTCAGGAAAATTTCCGCGAAAATTAGATCGATGTGTGGCGTGTTCCGTTTATCAGGATCATAAAGGAGATGAAATTGTTAGACTCCGAGACTCCTTTCAACACATGCTTTATAAGTTGATATCTTATGAGGAAGATATTAAGGCATCGGAAGAAAAATATAGACTCTTGTTTAATGCTAATCCTGGCCCCATCTTTATTATAGACCAGAATAACTTCCAAATCCTGGATATCAACGAGCGGGCTTTGCATGCCTACGGTTATTCAAGAGAAGAATTAGTAAAAATGTCTTTTATCAATCTGGGACATAAACCAACCGGAGAGGTTGTAGCCGGGTTTCAAGAACTTTCCGCTGGTCAATTCGGATTCTTTACTAAAAAGAGACACGTTTGCAAGGATGGGCGTTCATTCTATGTAAATATTACGGTTTGTCCAGTAAAATATATGGGAACGAAGGCATTGATTGTGGCCATTACTGATATTACGGAAAGCATAGAAAAGGAGGCTCAGCTCATACAGGCCGATAAAATGACCACCATAGGTACCATGGCCTCCGGTATTGCCCATGAATTGAATCAGCCCTTGAACGTTATCAAGATTGGAAGTGATTTTCTGCTAAAAATGATTAAACGGGGTGAGAAGATTGGTTTCGAAGAATTAAAAACCGTGTCTGAGGAAATAAGCGGCCATGTGGACAGGGCATCCGGAGTTATTAATCATTTACAAGAGTTTTCCCGAGTATCTGCCGCGGTGCAGTCACCGGTAGATATTAATAGACCCATCAGGGACGTATTTAAAGTATTGGGGCAGCAGCTAAGATTGCATCAGGTAGATGTGAGGCTTGAATTGGCTGAGAATTTACCTACTATAATGGCTGATCACAACCGGCTGGAGCAAGTTTTCATTAACCTGGTGACCAATGCGGTGGATGCTATAGATGAAAAGATCGAAAAGATGGGGCCAGAGGTTGAAAGATCTGTGACAATAAGATCATTTCTTCAAGAGGACCAGGTTGTAGTTACGGTATCCGATACCGGTATAGGAATTTCTAGTAGCGTCAGGGAGAGGATATTTGAGCCGTTTTTTACCACAAAGGGGGTTGGCAAAGGTACGGGGCTAGGCATGTCCATTAGTTATGGAATTGTCCACGACTACGGGGGGACCTTTGATATAAAGAGCAAAGAAGGTGTGAGTACAACCTTTGAGTTGAGATTTCCTGTTCATTACCATTACCAGGCATCGGAGAATTGACGTGTCAAGACTATTACTAATTGATGATGAAGAAGGAATAAGAAATATCTTATCTCTGTCCCTAAGAAGAGATGGTTATCAGGTCTTAACCGCAGAAGAGGGCGGAAAAGGCATAGAAATGTTCCGTCAAAATCTTCCGCTTATTGTTCTCACCGATATAAAAATGCCGGGTATGGATGGCATTGAGGTCTTAAAGAGGGTTAAGAAGATAGACCCGGACACCGAAGTAATAGTTATTACAGGACATGGAGATATGGAGGTAGCTATTCAGGCTCTGCAACTGGGCGCTTCTGATTTTATTACCAAGCCGGTTGGTGACGCTATTCTTTCTGTTGCTCTTAAAAGAGCCGAACAGAAACTCGAAATTAAAGGGAGGCTCAAAGCCTATACCCACGATCTGGAGAGTATGATAAAAGCGGCTACGGAGGAGTTGAGACGGAGGTATGAATTCGAGGATAAACTTATACAGTTCTCTGTTGATGGCATTATAGCTACTAACGAAAAGGGCGGTATAGTGATTTTTAATCATGGAGCCTCTAAGATATTTAGCTATTCTCGTGTGGAGGCTGTCCGGAAAATGGATATAGAAAATCTTTATCCGCCAAAAATTACCCGTGATATTAAACAAGGGTTATATGGAAAGAAATACGCAGCAGGACACATTTTTAGGTGGAGCGAAGTAAACGTTAAAAACAAGGACGGCCAAGCAGTGCCGGTACGATTTTCTGCCGCTATACTCTATGAAAAGGAAGAGGTAATAGGGAGCGTTGGTTTTATACAGGATTTAAGAGAAATCAAGCAGATCCAAAAGGAGCTTATACAATCTGAAAGATTGGCGGCTGTAGGACAGACAGTAGCCGGTCTTGCGCATAGCATAAAAAATATTTTAAATGGCTTGAAAGGGGGAGTCTATATCGTTAATACTACCATGAAAAAGTCGCCTGACAGCCTTGCTAATGCAGGGGTAGAAAAAGGGTATCAGGAAAGCAAATTAAAAACAGGTTGGGACATGGTGAAAAGAAATATTAATAGAGTCTCTGATCTGGTTTTGGATCTTCTCAGTTATTCAAAGGAACGTAAGCCGGAATATGAAAAATATGATCCGAATATTATTGTGAATGAAGTCTGCGACCTTATGGAGTCAAAGGCTAAAGAAAGTGATGTTAAACTGATAAGGATCTTAGATAAGGAAATAGGAGAGGTTTACCTTGATCCAAAAGTGATACATACCTGTCTTCTTAATCTGGTTTCAAATGCGATTGATGCCTGCATTTTTGATCCTGATACAGAAAAAGACTGGCAGGTAAAGGTTGAGGCACATACAGACAAAGAAGGTGGTGTAATATATGAGGTTGTTGATAATGGCTGCGGTATGGACAAAGAGGTTCAAGATAGAATTTTTACCGAATTTTTCAGCACAAAAGGAACTCGTGGCACAGGCCTTGGACTGCTTGTCACTCAAAAGATCATTAATGAGCATAAAGGAATAATGGATGTTGAATCGCAACCCGGCAAGGGTACAAAATTCTCAATCAGGCTTCCGAAACAAGAATTCGCAGAAAAAGAATAATTTTACTTGTAATATTTTATAAATTTAGTGTATTATTAATTTTTAAAATTTCCTAAAAAGTCAAAAATGACCATATCGCACCTTCGGTGCAAACGTTTAAAAAAGGACAAGCTTCGCAGGAATGACAGTTAAGAGGTATGTTGGACTTTTGACGAGTTCATCAATATTATATATTACAAAAATATACTGTAGCCGTTCACGGCTTGAAACTTGAAACTGGAAATTAGAAATTTGGGAGAAATGAAACGAGTTTACGAGTTGACAGTACAAAAGCATGAAGGCCAAATTTCTATTTTCGTAACACTTTAGCTTTTTAATACAAATTCAAACTTACGGATTTGTTTTGAACCGCAGAATATCGAACAAGGAATTATGAATGTCGAAGTAAGGTATTCTATCATTTTTACTACTATAAAAGATAGAGCGTAGCGATTCCACAATTCATCATTCGAAATTCCTTGTTCGACATTCGATATTCAAATAATGCTTTTTCGAATTAGCAATATCTCAACGAAAATAGCCAAATTTCCAATTTCTATTTTCTAATTTCAACGTTCCGTGAACGCTTACAATATACTTTTAAAAGTCTCATAGAATAAAGGAGGAGTATTATGGGTAAAAAGGTTCTGATTGTTGATGATGACGCTGATATAAGAACATTTGCATCAAGTGTTGTAGAAAACAGTGGTTGTACGCCAATAGTTGCATCAAATGGCGAAGAAGCTATGGACAAAATTAGAGAAGAAAAACCGGATGTGATTATATTAGATGTATTAATGCCCAAGGAAAGCGGGATTAAGATGTACAGGACAGTCAAAACAGACCCTCAGTTTAGTGATATTCCGGTGATAATGCTTTCCGCGATAGCCAAAAGAACCTTTGCCCGTTCTCAAAAGGCACTTCCGGAGTCTGAGGGTCAACCACCCATACCGGAACCGGAAGCCTATCTTGAGAAACCGGTTGAGCCGGAAGAACTGGAGGCAACCCTAAAGAAGGTTTTGTCCTGATTTGTTGGTCGAGTGGTCGAGTAGTCAATTGGTCGAGTGGTTAATGACTCGACTACTCGACTATTCAACAACTCGACCAAATTTTAGGGTATAAGCAGTGTCGGAAATTCAGATGTTTCTGTTATTTCCTGGGATACGCTGCCCAGCCAGCGTGCACGCCAGGCCCCTTTTCCTGTTGCACCCATGACAATCATAGTAGCATTATGTTCATGGGCGGCGGTTTCAATCTGGGAGACTACTTTGCCTATGTAAAGATGAAAATCTGCTTCAATCCCTTCATCTTCAAAAGTGATGCAGATATCTTCCAGCCTTTTTTTACTTTCCTTTTGAATCTCCATGCGATCATTTTTAGATTGACCCTTTAGAATATCATCACTGACAACATGTACCACCACAACTTTTTTTACAGCCTTTTTTATGTCAATTATCTGTTCCAATGCCCTTTCACATGGAGGTGACCAGTCTGTTACAAGGAGAGGTATATCAAAGGGCTTGTCGTTTACCCTGCCTGACGGCAGCATATATTTATGAACCAGCACAGGAATTTTTGATCGCCGGAGGAGCTCCATTGTAGTTGAACTTGCAAACAGTTTTTCTAATTTTGTTCTTTTATGGGCTTCTGTTACAATGAGATTTACCTTTTCTGTTTCAGCCGTTGAGAGAATTTTGGTGAGAGGAGATCCAACAACAACATAAGCACCGCATTCCATCCCTTTTTCAAATACGCTTTCCGCCCAATCAATAAAACGCACATCTGCCATTTGTCTTAATCTGGCATCTTCCTCTTTAAGGTAACCTGCCCCGCGATGCATGGAAACCTGTTCTCTGTTTATTACATGGAGAAAAACCACATGATTAAGACCGGCCTTTCTTAGCTCCATTAATGATTCCAGAGCATCAAACCACAATTCTTCGAAGTCGGTTACGAAAAGCAGTTTCTTTACTTCCATAATTACAGGTCCTCCCTTATTAAATAGATGAAAAACATATATTTTATTTTGGCTTAGAACAAACACCTTGTCAAGATTTATGTGTGTATTTTCTGAAAATATTTTATTACACGTTTGGAAGACTGGTCAAATCAGTTTTGTCTTTGCAATCGTTTTGTTCATAATGGTTTTGTTATTAAAGCAGGATCCTGGTTGGGAAATACACTGTACAATAAAGAGACAATTGGGTGTACAATAATTATACAGCCGTTATGCCCTAAAGATACTCGGAATTGTCCAAAAAGCAGATTTATAGTGTACAATATCCGTACACATGGAGTCCGGAAATATGATTAGCACCCAATATTACAAGGAACAGTTTTTTATAAGAATAACAGGAAGATGAGATATATGGTCGGGCTAAATCATAATGTAGGCATAGAAGTTGCGAATACAAACCCTTAAAAGATAAAAGACGCATAATGGATAATATTTTTTATGAGCCTGAATCTGGAGGGTTAATGTGGGATTAAGTCGATTGCTTTATGCCACAAATCTTGAGGAACCTGGAAATAGTTTGTTGGGGTTGGTGTCGGACATTACTAAAGTAGGGCTCCAAGAGGTTGCGTTTCTGCATGCAATGGGAAAAAATACTGCTGAGCGCTATTGCCAGGACTGGCAGAAGCGATTTGGGAGTCAGGATGTCAAGGTTTGGGCACATGGGGAAGAGGGAGATCTGGTCAGTTCAATTTTAAAGGTAACGACCGATGATAGTTTTTCGCTTGTGGTGGCTGAATTTGATACAAGGACGGTTTCAAAATCTGCGGTTAGATCTCTTGTTAAGGATGTAGCCGGACCCGTTTTAATAGTCAGACGAAGTGAGGAACTGTTACCGTATAGTGATGAGGGGGTCTTTAGTCGCGTAGTTTTTGCGACTGACTGGTCGCCTGTATCAGAGCGGGCAGCCTCATTTCTGTCAGGTTTTAATGCTTTAATAAAAGAATTGGATATCGTGAACGTTATTCGGGAGAGACTAACGGTGGGTGAGATGCGTGAGCTTAAAACAAAGCTTCAGGAAACACGCCGCGCGTTTTCTTCCCGTGGGGTAGATGCAGAATTTCATATTTACGCTGGCCGGCCGGCTGAGGAGATTATGCTGGCAGCCAGGGATTACAATGTTACGCTGATAGTCATGGGAACCAATCGCAAGCCCTTTATGCGTAGTATTTTCTCAGGCAGCCAGTCGTATAAGGTAGCGGAGGAAGCGGTAGTTCCCGCATTATTTATACCTTAGTTTGAGCGATTCTAATTTGGGATTGGAAGAAGGAGAGACCTTTGAAAAATGTTCAATTTTGTTCAAGTACAAGGAAGGCGAAAATTTTAACCGGAGGAATATATTGAATATTTCGAGGATAGCGCTAAAGCTTCACTCCGTGCAAAATTTGAGCCTGACGCAGTAATTGGGCAAAAGAGGGCGTTTTGCAAAGGTCTCAAGGAGTCGGTGAATGGAAGTTACGGTATTAATACAGGCTACAGATGAGGCCTTCAGGATAATAGAAGAGTCCAAAAATCGCGCCTTAGAGGTACTTAATACCTCTGTTAGGTTTACTGCTGATGCCAAGCTCCTGGAGGAAAAGAAAATTCAGGCCATCTTTAAAGGAGCGGAACGTACTAAAGCCGAAGTCACAAGCTTTGCGGCCACGTTTGCCCTGTTATTTTTTCCCTTCTGGCTACCCCTTTCAGGCTTTTTTGATCTTTTTCACCTGGGCATAGGAGTCGGCTGTTGTGCTTTAGTGGCCTATATATCTCATGATCTCCTTTTTGTTAACGTCCGGGTGGGGGACATGCGTACCATAGTGAAGAGGTTTTTTGCCTATATCCCCTGGTTGATATATCAGATCATCATAGCCAACTTCCACGTGGCCAGGCTGGTTTTAAGCCCTAAGATGCCTATAAATCCTAAGATAATAAAGTTTAAGGTAAAATTGGACAGCGATATCTCACTGGTGACATTTGCCAACTCCATAACCCTTACCCCGGGCACTATCACGGTGGATATAAAGGAGGGCGAATACTACGTGCATGCCCTCGATGAGGCCGTGGCTTATGATCTTCTGTTTGGTGGTAAGATGGAAGACAGGGTGGCTCATGTCTATATGGAAGCAGAACATGTCTATGTGCAGGATGTGTTGGATGTGGCGCGGATATATGGCGCCTTGAGATAAAGGCTGAGATGATATTAGGTCAGGAGGCGGCGGAAAATGATAATAACCTATGAAGACATAATCATAAGGACCCTTACCCGGGTACTGGCGCCATTTTTACAGATCTATGCCCTATATGTCCTTGCCCATGGTCATTATAGCCCTGGAGGCGGATTCCAGGGGGGTGTCATGCTGGGAGCGAGCATGATACTCATGGTTATTGCCTTTGGCCTGGATACGACCCTGAAAAGGCTGTCTGAAAAAGCCGATACAATATTGTTTGTAGTTGGATTGTTGCTTTATTCAGGAGTTGGGGTTTTGTGTCTGGCCCTTGGTGGCAACTATTTGGATTATGGTAAGTTGGCAGAGATTTTGCCGGTAACCATAGCTAAAGCCCGGTCTCTGGGTATCCTTTTTATAGAGACCGGTGTTGCCCTTGGAGTCATGGGAATTATGGTTTCCTTGTTTTATGACATTTCTACAGGGGGATTGCCTCCTGCGCGTGAAGGGCGATAAAAAAGAAAATTGAAAGCGAATAGGCACGTGGAAAGGGCACAACGTGGAGATCCAGGACATCCAAAAGCAATCTATAAAGATGCAGCAGGTTTACAACATGATTTTAAATCTGGCTCCAACAGATGTCACTGTTCTGATTCAAGGGGAAAATGGGACGGAGAAAGAAAGTGTGGCCGAGTCCATACATTTGCACAGCTCACGTAGAGATAGACCGTTTATAGCTGTTAATTGCGCCGCCTACTATCCCCGGTCTTTGTTAGAACGTGACCTTTTTGGCTATGAAGAGAACGGGAGTCGGCAAAAAGGGTGCCTTGAGAAAACCGATGGCGGCACCATCTTTTTAAACGAAATTGACGAGATGCCGCCCTTATCTCAGATAATACTTCTTAAGTTCCTGGAGACCCTGGAATTTGAAAGGCCGAGGGGGGAAGCAAAGGTCAAGGTGCGTATAATAAAGGTAAACGTACGCATGATAACAGCTACGGGCAAGGATTTAAAAGAGGAGGTGGAAAAAGGAACTTTTAACGAAGAACTGTATCACCGCCTGAGTATTATAAATATATACATACCCCCTTTGAGACAAAGAAAAGAAGATATACCCTTCTGGGTCGAGTATTTTATGGAGCGTTTAGCTGCTGAAAATAAAGGAGTGGTCAAAAGGATTACCTCGAAAGCCATGCAGTTTTTAATGGATTATTCCTGGCCCGGCAATGTCAAGGAGCTGGAGAACACTATTCAGTATGCTTGCCTTGCAACCCAGGACGAGTTTATTGATCAAGATGATCTTTATCCCAGACTGCGTGACGAGGTGACCAGAGAGGAAAAAGGGGAGATAGTTTCGTTTGAGGAAAACGAAAAAAGATTTTTACTAAAGATATTGAGGGAAGAGAGCTGGAATAAGCTCCAGGTAGCTAAGAAGCTTAAAATCAGCCGAAGCACTCTTTATTCAAAATTGAAGAAATATAATCTTATGACTGAACCTTCCTCAGTTGTTGAGGAGTAATGCTTCGTTATTGGGAGCGTAAGTGTGGTTAATATGCAAGAGTTGTTCATAGGAATAAGCATGGCATTAAGTCTTCTGGTTTTGCTCTGTCTTTACAGGGCTGTTTTCGGCCCGTTTATTACCAACCGGATAGTGGGCGTTAGCGCTATTGGAACCAAGACTTTGATTATTTTACTCCTTATGGGTTTTATATACGACCGGGTGGATATGTTTGTCGATATAAGCATTGCTTATGCCCTTTTAAACTTTATTACCACCTTAGCCGCGGCCAAGTATTTTGAGATAAAAGGAGAAGTGTGATAATGACCACTCTGACTATAGGTTCAATAATAACTGCTGTGTTTCTCTTCGCCGGCCTGTTTTTCTTTACTACCGGAACTATCGGTCTTTTACGCCTGCCGGATTTCTTTACCCGGATGCATGCCACCGCTAAAGGCGATACTCTGGCTGTGCTGTTGTCACTTATTGGCCTGGCCATCTACAATGCCTTTAGCGGAGGTTTTTCTACCCCCAGTATTCTCGTGAGCGTAAAGATCATTTTTATCGCTATCTTCTGGTTTCTGGCCAGTCCGACCGCTACCCATGCCATATCGCGCGCAGCCTTCAGATGCGGCGTAAAGCCCTGGACTCTGGAGCATCAATTTAAGGAGGTAGAAAAAGAATGATACTGCCATTGGATATCATACTGATTGTCTTTACGGTTATATGTGCCATTGCGGCTATACAGATAAAGGATCTTTTAAGCGCGGTTATCATTCTGGGAGCATTCAGCTTCTTTATGTGTTTGCTCTACGCGCAAATGGGTGCAGTGGATGTGGCCTTTACCGAGGCCTGTGTGGGGGCTGGTGTGGGCACGGTCTTCTTTATTGCCGCAGTCAATAAGACCAAAAGGAGGGCGAAGGATTGAAAGTTTTTGTCTTGATAATGTTGCTTATGACGGGTGGTCTTCTTGCTTACGGGGTGAAGGATTTCCCTGGATGGAGTAACCCGAATGCCCCGGCCAGCACTCATGTCTCTCCCCGGTATATCCAGGCCGCTTATACGAAGACACATACCCCGAATATAGTGACGGCTGTGCTTGCTGATTACAGGGGGTATGATACCCTTGGTGAGACCGTAGTTATCTTTACAGCGGGCATGGGGGTTATTCTGATGTTACGTAAAAAACGCCGGAACAAAGGAAAAGATAATGTTTGAATATATTGTCAGTAAATTTAATTATTGGGCCTATATTTGTTTAATGATGATTGGCCTTTACGCCATGATTGTGAAGGGAAACCTGGTTAAGAAGCTCATCGGTATGAATATCTTTCAAGTCTCCATCATACTCTTTTATGTTTCAGTTGGAGCAAAGTCGGGCGGGGCTACAGTCCCCATATTAACTGCGGAGGATATTCATCATGCCCATGCCCATGTATTGGCTAATCCTCTTCAATACATGAATCCACTGCCTCATGTTCTCATGCTCACGGCCATCGTAGTCGGTATTGCCACGACCGGTGTAGCCCTGGCTATAATAATCATGATTTATAATCGGTATAAAACCCTGGAAGAGGATGAGATTTTAGTCATTCGCAAAGAGTCTGGAGTCTGAGATGACTTACGAGCATTTTGCTATTTTTATTGTAATTGTGCCTTTGATTTTTTCATTCCTGGTTGTGTTGCTGGGGTTGTTCAGGAAAGGGCTGTGTTATCCTTTAACCATGGTCGCCTTGCTTGTATCCTTTATCATTTCGCTTGGGATTTTGGATTCGGTAATGACCAACGGAACAATTCATTATCACGTTGGCGGCTGGGCGCCACCCTGGGGAATAGAGCTGGTTGTGGATTATTTCAACGCCTTTATGCTGGTAATGCTGACTTTCATTGCCCTGTTGACAGGTATCTATGCGAAAAAAAGTGTGCAGCAGGAACTGCCTGAGAAGATTGTCCCCTTCTACGCTCTTTTTCTTCTACTCGTAACCGGCGTCATTGGAATTACGGTCACCGGAGACCTCTTTAATCTCTTTGTCTTTTTAGAGATTTTAGCACTCAGTTCCTATGCCCTCATAGCTATTGGCAGCGACGGCGCTCCCATGGCTGCCTTTAAATACGTAATTATGGGCACCGTCGGCGCCTGCTTTTATTTACTTGGTGTTGGCTACCTCTATGTGGTTACCGGCTCATTAAACATGGCTGACTTAAGGATGTTGCTTCCCCCATTATATGCTAACGGAGCAGTTCAAACCGCCTTTATTTTTATTTTCATTGGACTTAGTTTAAAAGCGGCTTTTTTTCCCCTTCATGCCTGGCAGCCGGATGCTTATACTTATGCTCCTTCTACGGTAAGTGTGATAATATCCACGGTCGTGGCAAAGACCGCTGTTTATGCCTTAATAAGAGTAATTTTCTCGGTGTTTACGGTGGATTTCATTACTCTTTATGTGTCTATACTGGATATTATCTGCTGGATATCGGCCATTGCCATGATCTATGGGTCTATATATGCGATACGGCAGTTTAACTTAAAAAGAATGCTTGCCTATTCCAGTATAGCGAATGTGGGATATATCATGTTAGGCGTTGGGCTTTGCACTTCTACGAGCTTGGGGCTAACTCCGGCATTGATGCATATACTGAACGACACACTGATGAAAGGATGTATGTTTATGGCAGCATGCGCATTCATTTATAAGACAGGGTTGTGGGATATAAGGGACTTTACGGGATTGGGGAGGAAGATGCCCTACACCTCGTTTGCCTTCATTTTAGCTTCCCTGGCAATGATCGGGATGCCGCCGGGCGTAGGATTTGTCACAAAATTGTATTTAATAATTGCTATTTTAGATGCCGGACAATATGCATTTGTAGCTGTGATATTTTTTAGCACGCTTCTTATGATTACTTATTTTTGGCGTGTGATAGAGATTATGTATATAAAAGTGGAAGAAGGGGAAGGAAGCGAAAAAGGGAGCGCAATAAGCATAGACGAGGCTTCAATGGGGATGCTCATTCCGGGATTAATCCTTGCATTCCTCTGTTTCGGCATAGGGATTCTATGGTTAACGGATATTCCCTCACCCATATTGAATGCTATTAATTCAGGATTTGGATTAGGAGTAATACCATGACGGTAATGGAATCCATTAGACCGTTGTTAGCAATTTTATGCCCTCTTATTTGCGCCCTTCTCATATTACTATTCAGAAAACGGCCAAACGTAAGAGAGAGCTGCACAATAATTGCCAGTATAATACTATTCTCGATTATTATTTCCATGGCGCCTATTATTTTAAAAGGAAATGTAATCAGATACCATCTTATTACTATATGCCCGGGGATTGTTTTTAGTTTCAAAGTCGATGCCTTTGGTCTTATTTTCGCTATTACTTCTTCCTTCCTGTGGATTCTGGTATCTCTTTTTTCCATAGGCTATATGCGGTCGTTAAAGGAACATGCTCAAACTCGATACTACTTCATGTTTGCTTTAGCTATTTTTTCCGCGGTAAGCATAGCCATGTCTGAAAACCTGATCACGTTTTACCTTTTTTTTGAGACCTTAACCCTGTCAACATACTGGCTGGTTGCTCATCACGAGGATGAGGAGGCGTTCTTTGGAGGTCGTAAGTACCTGACATATTTGCTTATCTCTGGTTGGTGTTTATTTGCTGCAGTGGCGCTAACCTACGCCCTTACCGGAACTACGGATTTTGTAGCCGGAGGAATATTGACAACTGATACTGCATCCAAATCTGTATTAATGGTGTTATTTGCTTTATTTGCATTGGGCTCCATGAAAGCTGCCTGGATGCCATTTCATGCATGGCTTCCTGGCGCCATGGTTGCGCCGGCGCCGGTAAGCGGACTTTTGCATGCAGTAGCGGTGGTCAAAGCAGGCGTTTTTGGATTTGTCAGGATCGTATGCTACGTATATGGCATAGATTTGATGAGTGCGCTGGGACTTGGAATAATACTTGCTGTTGTGGCCTCTTTCACCATGATAGTGGCCTCTTTTGTTGCTATCGGACAGGATAACCTGAAAAAAAGATTAGCATATTCCACTATAAGCCAGTTGTCTTACATACTTTTGGGCGCGGCATTATTAACCTCTTATGGTGTAACCGGCGCCATGCTTCATATCCCTTTCCATGGGTTCATGAAGATAACCCTCTTTCTATGTGCCGGCATCATAATAGTAATAACGGGTAAGACGGAAATAAGCCAGATGGCAGGAATAGGAAAGGTCCTGCCAATAACCATGATAGCATTCAGCATAGGCGCAATAGGTATGTGTGGAGTGCCACCGGTATCCGGATTTATAAGTAAATGGTATCTTTGCCTGGGAACACTGCAAGCAGGTCAGCTGGTTTTATTGGCTGTTATCCTGACGAGTTCCGTGCTGGATGTTATTTATTTCTTTCCTATAATAAAAACCGTATTCTTTGAAAGGCCGGCACAAACAAACCCGGAGCAAATAGTGAGAAAAGAGACAGATCACCCTCTATATCTTTTTATGGTCATCCCTGTTGCAATAACAGCAACTTTTTCCATTATTTTTTGTATATTTCCTAATACATTTTACATATTTGACCTTGTAAAAATGGCGGTGAGAAATCTTTTTGGAGGTATGTGAGATGGAAGTAACAGAAAGCAAAGCGGAAGAGGTTGTCTATAAACAGGATAATGGTGAAACAACTGCCTGGTTGACTAATTTTGAGGAAAAAATGGAGCTTGGCCATGAAGGCACACAAAAATATAAGAATATTTTTTATGCTGCGGTTTTGATAAGTTTTGTATATCTTGGCATGCTTTTTTGGTTGCTTTAGACCGCATTGCGGGCAGAGAGGAAAGCTATATGAAAAAGAGAAAAAAAGAACTAACTTTTCTTGATTCCACAAAAAATAGAACAAGGGTGAGGAACTATTTTTATATATCGCTGTTAGTTCTTCTTGTTGTGGATTTCTTTGTTCATAAGCATGGTCATTTTTCATGGGAGGAAGCTCCCGTGTTTTTTGCTGTATATGGATTTATTTCCTGCGTCAGTCTTATTTTTATAGCAAAAGTATTGCGCATAGTGGTTAAGAGAAAGGAAGATTATTATGATTAACTCTGTCCCGCCAGCGGCAATATTTATCATCGGGGCCTTTCTTATCCCTTTTTTGAGAGGGCGGCTCAAATCTGCGTATATGTTACTATTGCCTGTTCTTGCGCTTATAAATCTTCTTAATATGCCTAAAGGCAAGAGCTGTATCATCAAGTTTCTGGATTATAATCTCATCCTTGCCAGGGTAGATAATCTTAGCCTGGTCTTTGGGTATATATTTGTTCTTATAACTCTTATAGCGGTTCTTTATGCGCTTCATGTAAAAGATGACATGCAGCATATGACGGCCTTTTGTTATGCCGGAGGCGCTTTAGGCGTTACTTTTGCAGGAGATTTATTTTCTCTTTTTGTTTTTTGGGAAATATTGGCTTTATCATCTGTGCTCCTTATATTGGCGCGAAAGAAAGAGGCATCACGCGCTGCCGCATTTAGATATTTTGTATGGCACTTTGTGGGTGGTGTATGTCTATTGGGAGGGATAATCTTGTATGTCCAAAATAGAGGCACTATTGAATTTGATTATATAGGATTAACCGATTTAGCTTCTTACCTTATACTTGCTGGATTTTGCTTGAATGCAGTTGTTTTTCCCCTCCATGCATGGCTTCCCGACGCCTATCCCAAGGCAACGGTTACCGGCGCTGTGTTTATGAGCGCCCTGACTACTAAGAGCGCAGTATATGTTTTGGCAAGAACTTTCCCGGGCGCTGATATTCTGATATGGGCCGGCGCATTTATGACCTGTTTCCCCATTTTTTACGCTGTTATTGAAAATGACATGAGGGGGGTGCTTGCATATAGCCTGATTAACCAGGTGGGATTCATGGTGTGCGGTATCGGAATAGGCACGCCACTGGCCATTAATGGTGTGACCGCCCATGCCTTTTGTCATATCATATATAAGGCGCTTCTCTTTATGTCTGTAGGATCTGTTCTTCATATGACCGGAAAGATCAGAGCTACAGATTTAGGGGGGCTTTATAAGACCATGCCGTTTACGGCTATATGTTGCATAATAGGCGCAGCCTCAATCTCCGGACTTCCGCTTACCAGCGGTTTTATAAGCAAATCAATGACTCTCACCGCAGTGGGCTTACAGGATCTGCCGATTATATGGTTTATGTTGTACTTTGCCTCGGCCGGCGTGTTCCATCATGCCGGTATCAAAGTTCCTTATTTTACGTTTTTTAGTGACGATTCGGGTATAAGGACAAAAGAACCTCCATTTAACATGTGCCTGGCCATGGGTATTGCCGCATTTTTGTGCATCTTCTTGGGTGTTTATCCTAAACCGCTTTATGATATTCTTCCCTATCCTGTTGATTATATACCCTACACAGCATTCCATGTATTAGGAATGCTTCAGCTTTTAATGTTTGGGGCGCTGGCTTTTACCCTTCTTATTCTTTCCGGATATTATCCAGCGGAACTCAGGGCTGTTAATCTTGATACCGATTGGTTTGTCAGACTGCCTGGAAGGGCATTTGTATGGTTCTGCAAAAAACCGGTGATAGCGCTTATGAATTTCTTTGACCGAAGTGTATTAAAAGGGGTTGGTGTTGCCAGGTCTTTACCTGCCGGGTCTGTTGCTTGTGAAAAAGGAGTGGATAAATTTTATCACGTGGGACTTACATCTGCCCCAGCGGTCATCTATAATTGGGTAAACCGGCTCCGGATCGAGGCCGGATACTTACCACGGAATTTAATGTATATCCTTATATCTTTTTTCTGCTTCCTTTTTGTAATATTGCTATTAGGGGCGATAAAATGACATCTCATATTCTTCTTCAAATAGTAATGATACCGGCCATAGCTTCCATGGTTATATTTTTAACGAGACACAAAATAGGTGAGAAAGCAGGCTGGATATCGGTTATTTCACTCGTATATACTACCGCTCTTATTTGCCTGGTGGGCCTCAAGATTTATGGTGGTGAAACGATTTATGAGAAATATCCATTAGGAGCGGAGGTGAGTTTAAATCTTTTCGCAGATGGTTTAAGCTTACCGGTTGCGTTGATAATAAATTTGATATGCATTGCCCTTGCATCCTATTCAATACACTATGTGGAACATAGGATAGAGTTAATATATGGAGAGGTGGACAAAAGGACATGGCGTATATATTATACGAGGTTTTTCCTTTTGTACAACCTGTTTTCTACAGGCTTTATGGGTATTTGCTTTGCCACAAACCTTATAGCCATGTATTTCTTTATGGAGCTATTAACAGTCATTCCTCTTTATTTCATAATGGCCCAATTCGGCTATTCTGACTATATAACCCGTTATAATGTTGCCCTGATGTGTCTTTTCTGGGGAGTTATCGGGGCAATGTTTGTATTAATCGGGATTCTATTAGCCTATACACAGATCGGCAGTTTTGAGATAGCAGCGATGAAAAATCTTGCCGGGAATCCGTTTGCATTTTGGGTTGCTTTACTTATTTTTATAGGGTTAGCCAGTAAGCTGGCAATAGTTCCCCTTCATGTGTGGATGCCCTGGGTTCATGCAGAGCATCCCACATGCATAGCCGGGCTACTTGCAATTTATGCCAATATAGCGGTTTATATAGGGGTCAGGGTTCTTATTTTACCACTCCATGATGACATCAAAGTTTTTTGTATACCTATCATGGTGTTAGCTCTAATCACCATGATATATGGCGCTTTCCTTACGTTGGCTCAAACCGACATAAAGCGTTTTTGTGCTTGTTCAACTATAAGCCAGATTTCATACTCTGTATTTGGGATTGGAGCGCTTACTATTTATAGTATTGAAGGTGGAATGTTTTACTTCTTGAGTCACATTCTGGGCAAAGCAATTCTCTTTTCAACTGCGGGCATAGTGGTTTATGTAACCGGAATTAGAGATATAAGGCAACTGGGCGGGCTTTGGTCCAAGATGCCGGTAACTACTATTCTCTGGATGTCGTGCGCGATGATACTCTCAGCTCTTCCTCCCACAAGCGGTTTTGTAGGAAAATGGATATTGTTTACAGGCGCTTTCCAGAAACTGTATGCAGATCCCATTGGACTGACAATCGTAATTGTAGGTATACTCTCCACCATACTGACGCTTATCTATACATTCTTGACCGGCATAAGAATATTCTTTGGTTCCTTGAAGCCTGAATTATCATCATCAAATCATGAAATTAAGGATCCTCCACTAACCATGAGCCTTCCCCTCCTCACTTTGGCAGCTATAGCTCTCATCCTTGGGGTATATCCTAAACCCATTTTGAATCTTTTTCACTCTGTGATAGGTTTATTATAAACTGGTTGTTATTTTAAGATTCTGATGATTTTGGGTTTATATGCATCTTTTTTGGCTAAATCCTTTCCTTTTGCTTTAACAAAGAAAAATGCGGCAAGTAGAAATAAAGAACCGACAAGCATTGAAAATATTGATTGATCATAATTAAATATCGACGCACTTTTATCGCCGATAACCACGCCCAGGATCAGAAATAAAACCGGCACCATATAAACGAGAAAAGATACTTTTAATAACGAAGACGTTTCAAAGCTGATAGTAACCCTGTCATCGACCTTTGCCCCTGCAGCATTTATTGCTTCCACCTCCACATCATCATCACCCCCTCCCATTGTATCGCAAAAACCTTTTGCCTTGCATGTCTCACATGCGGCGGAT